>CAZQMH010000051.1:0-13500 GCA_964594435.1 uncultured Alcanivoracaceae bacterium | reverse complement strand
GTCAGAATCTCAGACTTTTGTTTCGCATCTTGTTGAATTACGCAGCCGTTTGATCAAGGCTGTTTTGGCAATTGTTATTATTGTTGTTATTCAGTTGCCTTTTGCTAATAAAATTTATGGCATCATGGCTTATCCCATGATGAAATACCTCCCTGAAAATTCCAGCATGATTGCAACAGGTGTTTTTTCACCATTTTTTACGCCTTTTAAGATGGTTTTTATCTTGGGCTTTATTTTGGCTATGCCATTTATTTTGTACCAAATTTGGGCTTTTGTTGCACCTGGTTTGTACAAACACGAAAAGCGAATTGCTAAACCCTTGTTGTTTTCGAGTATTGTTTTGTTTTATTTGGGTTGTCTTTTTGCGTTTTTTGTTATTTTCCCTATTTTGTTTCAGTTTTTGCCTGCTATTTTGCCTGAACATATTATTTTCATGCCAGATATTAATAAGTATTTGGATACGATTGTGCGTTTGTTTTTTGCCTTTGGCTTGGCTTTTGAGGTGCCCATTGCGGTGATTTTAATGATACTTATGAATGTTACAACACCTGAAAAACTGACCAGCAATCGTCCTTATGTAATTATTGGGGTTTTTGTGGTGGGTATGTTGCTGACGCCACCTGACCCATTTTCGCAAACCTTAATGGCAATTCCGATGTGGGCTTTGTTTGAAATCGGGGTTATCATGGGAAGAATACTCAAACAAAATCCCGATAATCAAAAAAAACAACCCTAAAGGTTTTTTTCTGCTTGGTTGATGAGTATTTTCGCCAGTGAGCCAAATGTCTTAAATTTTGGGTTTTTTGTTGCCCCAGTTGCGTAACGTTTGTAGATTTGTTGCACAATGACCCCTAGCCGAAACAGACCAAATACGTAGTAAAAGTTAAAGTTATTGAGGTTTAATTGGCTTTTTTTGGCATAGTATTGAATGATTTGTTGCCGAGTCCACATGCCTTTGTGGTTGGTTGGCATCATGCGAATACTTTGCATCTGTGCATTATCGTTAGCTTCAATCCAGTACGCTAAAGAACAACCCAAATCCATCAGCGGGCATCCGATTGTTGTCATTTCCCAGTCCAGTACGGCAATGATTTTTGTTGGGTCTTGGGCAGATATGACGACATTGTCGAGTTTGTAATCGTTATGAATGATGCTACTTTTGGCTTCTGTGGGCTGGTTGGATAGCAACCATTGCATTAAGTCTTTGGCGGTTAAGGAATCTTTTAATAGGGCTTTGTTGTATCTTTCGCTCCAACCTGTTACTTGACGGTTGATGTAACCTTGTGCTTTGCCGAGTTGCTTAATATCGGTTTGCTTTGTGTCAATTGCGTGCAGTTTTAGTTGAATATCTATTAAATTTTTACAGAGTGTTGACGCTTGTTGTGGTGAATAGGTCGATTGAAAGTCACGTCGCACGATATTTCCTTCTATTTTTTCCATTAAATAAAAACTTCTGCCGATAATATTTTCATCCTCACAAAAAACCAGCGGTTTTGGTGCGTAGTGAAAATGGGGCTCTAACATTTTCAGCACTTTGTATTCACGTTGCATGTCGTGAGCACTTTTGATGTTAGCTGCCTTTGGCGAGGTTCTGAGGATTATGCTGTTTGACTGCCATTGCAGCAAGTAGGTGAGGTTTGATGCTCCGCCAGTGTATTGCTTTATTTTAAGTGCGGTATTGTGTTTAAATGTTGGAAAATTTTGGGCTAAAAATTGTTGAATATTTTCCTTAGTCAGCTTATCTTCTGTTCGTACTTTTTGGGCTTTGTTATTCATCACTTATGTTTTTAAACCTTCGGTGATAAAATACAAAATATTTTCGCAATATTCATCTATCTTTATATTTCTTCTTTTGTATTTCCAGCGTTTTAAATACCATTCGTGAAAAAGTGGCTTTATTAAGGCGGCGGTTATTTCTGCTGTTTGGTTGTTTTTAAAAACGCCCTTGTCTTGACCTGTCTGAATGATGGTTATTAACCTTTTCTCAACTTCCAGTTCGGCACTGATGGCATTTCGGCGATGTTCTTTACTGAGATTTTTGCTTTCCATAAACACAAAGAAGAACCAAGGTTGCAGTATGTCACTTATGTAAACATGAGTTTTGACGAAATCACGCAAAGTCGAGCAACCTCTGTCTTTTTCAATCTTATCCATTATATCAAAAACATGGGTGCTGAGAAACTGATTTATCAAACAAGAAAGGTGTTCTTTCGACTGAAAATAGGCATAAAACCCGCCCATCGAAATACCCGCTTCTTGACACAATTGTCTTAAATTTATATTGGCAAAGCTTTGGTTGCCTGCCAGTCGAAAGGTTGTGCTGAGGATTGTTTCGAGCTTTTCTATTGCTAGGCGTTCATTTTTTATTTTGAATTCTGCTTTAAATTGCTGAAAAAACTTGCTGTAGAGTTGTTTTGAGCTTGGTTTATAGGTTTGACAAAATAATTTGTAGTTCATTTGTTTATTTTTAAAAACTGTTTAGCTGCCACAATCTTGTGCACTTCATCGGCTCCATCATAGATGCGAGCGGCACGTTCTTCTCGATAAAAATAGGACAATACGGTGTCATCGGTCATCCCTAAGCCTCCCAGTGATTGCAAACTTTTATCGACTATTTTCTGCACAGCGTTAGCGGTATGAAATTTTATTAATGATACTTCATTTATCGACTTTGCAAAACCTTTTTCTGCAATATTGAACGCTGTTTGTAAAACCAGTAACCGCGCAGATGCCAGTTCTGCCAGTGATTCTGCCAGTTGGGCTTGCATAATCGGTTGTTCTCCTAGCACTTGATGGCGGTTAATTTTTCTTTGCCGCAGGTAGTCACTGCTGATGTCGATGGCACGTTTGGCAATGCCAAGCCATCGCATACAGTGCTGTATTCTTCCAGGGCCTAATCTGGCTTGAGCAAGAGCAAAACCTGCACCCACTTCGCCAAGAATATTTTCTTTTGCGACTAAACAATTATTGTACCGAACCTCAGCATGACTGAAATAGCCCTGCCCTTCACAACCCATAACTGAAATATTACGAACAATCTCAAATCCTTCGCAATCTGTTGGCACTATTATCATGCTGGCACGCTTATGTTTTTCTGCTTGCTTATTGGTGACAGCCATCACAATACTGAAATCAGCACCTTCGGCAGCCGTTGTGAACCATTTTTTGGCATTGATGCACCATTGCTCGCCAACCAATTCCGCTCGCGCCTCTAATAATGTCGGGTTGGAACCTGCCGTGTGTGGCTCGGTCATGGCAAAACAACTGCGAATTTTGCCCAATGCTAGGGGTTTGAGCCATTGTTTTTTTTGTTTTTCTGTTGCAAAAAGATGCAATAACTCCGCATTGCCAGCATCAGGTGCTTGGCAACCAAATACAAAATGTCCCAAGGGCGATTGCCCTAATAATTCACCAATTAAGGCGAGTTCTAACAGGTTGGTAAAACTACCGCCAATAGATTTTTCCAAATTCGGTGCCCATAACTTGAGACTTTTTACTTTGAGACGGCAAGCCGCTAAGGCAGCATACAACTCGTCCCAGTGATGGTGCAAAAACAAAGTTTCAAGAGGAAAAACTTCTGCAGTGAGAAAAGATTCAATAAGCTCTAATTTGTCTTGTAGTTGTGGATTTAGGTTGAAATTCATTCTCCAAACACTCCATTATTGTATTTATTTTTGAAAAAATAGAGCAAACGCTCGATTAATTGTGCTGTTTAGTCTATCATTCCTTCTACAAAATAGAAACCTTTCCCCAAGAAACACAGGAATTCTTGCAAAATATCAGCACTTATTCCTGTTGTTTTTTTACAAAATGGCAATCTACTTTATCAATTTATATGAAAAACATACTCATTACAGGTGCAGCAAGCGGTTTGGGCAAAGCCCTTGCACAATATTATGCCAACCTTGACTTTCGGGTCTTGGTTGTTGATATTCAGGATGCTATTGGTCAGGAATTTGTTGCCAAATTGCAGGCGGATGGCAAGCACGCTCGTTATTATCATTGCGATATTGGTTCTACCGATGACATACAACAGCTTTATAATAATGTTTCACAAGAATTTAACTGTTTGGACATATTAATCAATAATGCGGGAATTGCAGCAGCTGGTACCATCGAAGAAACCAGCATCGACCAATGGCAACGTCTGCTCAATCTGGATTTAACCAGCCTGTTTTTCACTACAAAAACCTTTTTGCCACTCTTAAAGCAGCCAAATCAGGCACATGTGGTGAATATTGCCAGCTATGCCGCATTAGTAAATTATCCTGGCATGATGGCCTATAATGTTGCCAAAGCTGGGGTGGTGGCGTTCTCGGAATCTTTGGCTGTGGAATTATCACCTTATACTATTGGCGTCAGCGTTGCTTGCCCTGCTTTTTTTAAGACAAATTTATTGGACTCCATGCCAAATGCCAGTCACAAAACTAAGAACTATATTGCAAACCAAATGCAAAAATCAGACATAACTGCCAACCATATCGCTGCCGACATTGCCAAAGCCATTGAGAACAACACTTTTATGGTGATTAGCCATAAACAAGCAAACCGCCAGTATTCTCTTAAAAGATTATTCCCAAACGCATTTCTTAAGAAAAAAATTAAATTCTATAAACGTTTTTTAAAAGGTTAACCCGAATATTTCATAACAGAATGGAATTTATGGACAAAATAGCAAAATAGGTTGGATAAAATCACTAAAGACCTAGTCATTCTTAGGTCTCTAGTGATTTTATTCAAGATATGAAGCTATTTTTTTCATAAAACCATTGGGTACAAACTGTAAGGGTAACAATCTAGATATAACTTTATGATATTAAACATATAAAGTACTATTTTAAGCTTATGCTATGAAATATTCGGGTTAAAGGTAACAACTCCCCCCGTCATTCCTGCGTAGGCAGGAATCTTTGTATCGAGATTTGGGGTTAATATCTTATTTGGGAAATTAACTATCAGCTATCTTCCCGATAGTGGCAGCCGATACTGGCTTTATTAGACCATGCTGCCAGAGTGGTAATGATGGCTGTTCTTACTGTGTTTCTCAATCCGATTAAAGCATCGCTTACTTTATTGTTGCGATAAAATCCTTCAATATCTGTTTCTAAATTTCTTAACTCTCGCAATGCTCGCATCAAACGTTCAGGCGAACGACTGACACCAACATAGTTCCACATGATAGACTGAATGCGATTGATGTCATGTTGAATGAGCACTTCATCGGCACAATTGTTGTGATTTGTTTGCCATGCTGGAATGGTGCTTGGGACAATATTTTTTGCTTGAGTATTGCTGATAGTGGTAGCAGATTCAATACCCCAAACCAAACCCTCAAGCAAAGATGTACTTGCCAAACGGTTGGCTCCATGTAATCCCGTACAAGACACTTCGCCAATGGCATACAAGTTGGCAATATCGGTTTTGCCATGCTTATCAACCCACACTCCACCGCAAGAATAATGAGCCGCGGGTGTAACAGGAATAAGATGTTTGCTTATATCCACATCAAATCTTAAGCAATAATCATAAATTGTTGGAAATTTATCTTTAATAACTGCGGCGGATAATTCGGACTTTATATCCAAATACATGCAAGGTTCATCATGCACTAACATTTCGGTAAAAATAGCCCGTGAAACCACATCGCGTGCAGCCAAATCAAGCCATTTTGGTGCATACTTGTGCATAAAAGGCTCACCCTTGGCGTTGACCAGTTTTGCTCCTGCTCCTCGCACCGCTTCAGAGATGAGGAAATTATCGGCGCCTTTTTTATAAAATGTGGTGGGATGAAACTGTACAAATTCGGCATTTATAATACGAGCTCCTGCCCGATTTGCCATGGCTATGCCATCACCGCGCGAGCCTTTTGGATTGGATGAATGCAAAAAAATCTGCCCCAAGCCACCAGTCGCTAAAATGGTGTTCTGGGCTAAAATTCGTCTAACTTTGCCCGTTTTATTGTTCAAAACATAGGCACCAACACAACTTCGGGGGTCATAAATCGTCAATTTATCAGTACTGTGGTGATTGGGCGTAATTAAATCAATTGCTGTGTGCTGCGTCAAGACCGTAATCAATGGATTTTTTAAGGCTTCCTTACTTAAAGCCTTTTGGATAACCAAACCCGTCGCATCTTTGGCATGAATAATACGATTGACCGAATGAGCGGCTTCTTTGCAGCGCGCCAGTTGGCTCCCTTCTTTATCAAACTTTATTGAGAGCTTGTTTAATAACATTGAATCAATGGCATTGGCACCATTTTCAGCCAAAAATCGAACCGCTGGCTCATGGCACAAACCCGCTCCTGCGGCAAGAATATCGTTAATTAATAAGGATTTACTATCCTTGTTACCTTTATAAACGATGCCGCCTTGAGCTCGTTTGGTATTTGAGTTATTGATGTCAAAGGCACGGGTGATAACGACTGAAGCAATATTGTTTTGTGCCAACTCTATCGCCGCAGACAAACCCGCAATACCAGAACCGATGATTAAAACTCGGGTTTGCAGAAGTTCTTTATTCATAGTGTTCTAACTTTGCGTCATGAAAAATGTATCTGCTATTGTATCGCAACCACTTTTTTTCCTCAATCCGATACAACAAAACAAGAGACATTTGGGCTTAATGACAACACATTCAGTTTACATTCATGCTTAACCTATTAGCATATGCCATAGTTTAGAAATCCTTTTGGGAGACAGTTATGAAAAAATTAATTTCAATAGTAAGCATAGTCCTTTTATTACAAGCCTGTGCCACCAGTTCGCATCAATACAGTCAATACGATGATGTTTATTATGAAGACGATTATTATGGTTATAGCGATGACTATTATGACGATGATTATTATGGCGATGACTATTACTATGATGATGACTATTATAATGACAGCTATTACGGCAATGATTATTATGCCAACAACTATTATCCCGATCGCTGGGGCATAAACTACAGCAATGTTTTTTACAGCCCTTATCGTTACCCACGGGTTGGATTTTACAACTATTATTCCTACTATCCAAACACTTTTTGGGGCAGTTATTCGCCTTGGGGTCATAGTTACGGTTATAACAACTGGAACTACGGCATCAGTCTTAATTTCTCCAACCTTTGGGGCTGGGGTAATTATTCCTCAAATTATTACCACAACAACTACTACAATAATTATTACAGCTACTATAACCCCTACAACAGCTATTACTACAACAGCTACTGGAATAACTACTGGAACAACTACCGTACCGACCGCCACATATCGGCTCGTTCCGAAGTTGCCCGTATGGCGGCAAGAAACCACAGCTACCGCAACAACCGCTACACCAATAGCAACAACCATTACGGCAACAACCACATAAACTCCAACACCAGCCGTCACAATTACCGCACCAATGCCCGTGGCAGAACAACCTCAGGCTACTCCAGCCAAAGAAGACCAAGTTCGCAAACGCCTTTTACCAACAACAATTACAGAAATAGCAACAGAAACAACAGCAATCGCAACACAAGCAGGCATTCTGCAACCCGAAACAACTCGTCTGCGTACCATCAATTAAATAACCAACGCAACAATCGTAATGGTTTAATAACAACGGGCAGAACCAACTCGCAAAGCTCTCATACAAACAGCAACCACAGAAACACAACAAATCGAGGGCATTACCGACCAAACCGTGCAAACAACAACCGCTCAATCAGCACCAACACCTATAGAAAGCCACAGTTACAAACACAACGCACTACCGTGCACAGAAGACCAACTGTTAGCAATAACCGGCCCAACAATTATCGAATCAACAACCATAGCAACACAACCAGAACAACCGTCACACCAAGCTATGGAACCACAAATTCGCATTATGTTCGCCCAAATAATCGCCCAGCTACGAACACAGCAAGAGTCAACAATTATAACCACACAGTACCCAATAATTCCGCCACTCACAACCAGACCAGCAGCAACCGCACAAACAACGCTAGCAGCTCAAGAAGCACAACCAGTTCATCATCTCGCTCTTCTTCGCACTCAAGCAGCTCACATTCAAACTCATCTTCATCAAGAAGCTCAAGAAGTTCATCAAGCAGAGCCAGGAGCCAACTAAGAACACACAGATAAGTTGCTTTCTGTTAGTTTTTCACAATCCAAATCCATGCCAAAAGCGTGGATTTGGGTAAAATCCAATCAAAATCATTTAATCCCTTTAAGCTGAGTGCAAATCGTTTTATAATAGGGATTGGTCTTAAAAATACAGATAAATTTGGAAATCACAATGAAAAAAACACTTACCGTCCTGAGCCTCATCTTTAGTGTCGCCATTAACGCCGCCGATAGCGAACTCGGCAAAGTAAAATCTGCCATGTGTGCCTCCTGTCACGGAGCCGATGGTAACAGCAGCAATCCCGTTTGGCCTAAAATAGCGGGACAACATGAAAAATACATTGCCAGACAGCTTGAATTGTTCAAATCTGGAGAAAGAAAAGGAACCGTCATGCCTGGTATGGTTGCAGCACTCAACAAAACAGACATGCAAAATATTGCTGCCTATTTTGCCAGTCAAAAAGCCAATATCGGCTCCAGCGATGAAAACCTACTTGCCAAAGGCAAAGCCATATACGAAGGCGGCAACGCCAAACTTAACATCCCTGCCTGCATGGCATGTCACGGCATCACTGGCAAAGGCAACCCTTTATCGGGCTATCCCGTTCTTGCAGGACAACATGCGGCCTACACCGAAGGACGCTTACTGGCATACAAAGCTGGTGAAACCGTTAAAAACGAAGCGGACGTCAACGGTCACATTATGGCAAGCGTGGTTAAATACTTGGATGATGCAGAAATTAAAGCCGTTGCCAATTACATTCAAGGGCTATATGCCGAATAAGAAAATGAACTTTCTGACAAAAACAGAGTCAGATATTCAACCAAAAAAAAATACTTGTAAAATATTGAGGAATATATGAAAAAAATCATCCTATCACTGAGTCTTTTGTTCGCATTTAATACATTTGCACAAGAAAAGGCGGTAAAAATCGAAGCGAAACCAGCACAAACACTCTACCAAAAAGGTCTGCACTACGATGAATTAAATCCAGCATTCTCCACAGACGATAAAGAACACGTAGTCGTTTATGAATTTTTTGGCTACAAGTGCCCACATTGTGCTCATTTTGAACCTTATATGAAAACCTTACAAGAAAAGCTTAATAAAAATGTGAAGATTGTAAGAATTCCTGTTATTTTTCAGCCTGGTTGGGATATTTTAGCCAAAGCTTATTATACAGCTCAAGCTATGGGAATTGTTGAAAAAACACACCAAGGAATGTTTGATGCACTACACAAACAACACAAACGGTTTTCCAACATGGAAGATATTGCCCAATGGTATGCTGACACTTATGCTGTCGATAAAGCCGCCTTTTTATCCACCGCAAGTTCATTTTTGATAGATTCAAAAATAAGACAATCCAACCGCATGATGCAAGCCATGAAAGTGACATCAACGCCCTCATTGGTTGTCGATGGCAAATATACTCCAAACTTGAAAACACTAAAAAGTAAAGATGCCTTAATTGAACTGACTGCATTTCTAGCAAACAAAGAAGTGCAAACACGCGGTTTAGATAAATAATCATGAACCATCTACTCAAGCTACTCTTGCTCTCATGTTTGCTTACTCTAGCCCTTAGCGCATGTGGCAATGATGATACGAAACAAGCAACACAAGGCCCAGCCCAAATCGCAGAAACAAAAGAAAAGCAAGCTATCAGCACCGAATCAAAACCTGAAAAAATTGAAAAAAAGGATTTTGATTCCATCTATCAAGAAGGTGAAGACTACACTGTTTTACAAAAACCTTATGCAACAGGTATTGCTGACAAAGTTGTCGTCTATGAGTTTTTTGGCTACATGTGCCCGCATTGTTACCATTTTGAGGAATTTTTAAAGAAATTCATCGATACTCAGCCCGATTATGCGGTTTTGCAAAGAGTTCCGCAAAGCTATCATGAAAGTTGGTTTGTACTGCAACAAGGTTATTTAACCGCACAAATGATGGACATCAACAATGAAGAAGTACACAACAACCTGTTCAAAGCCATACACCAACAAGGCAAAAGATTTTCCACAATCGAACAACTTGCCAGCTGGTATGCCGATCAAACGGGTGTGGACAAAGACAAATTCATGAGCACCGCCGATTCTTTTATCATAGACTCTAGACAACGCCAAGCCGACAAAATGGGCTTTTTGATGCAAATAACCTCAACCCCCAGCATGGTCGTCAATGGCAAATATGTGGTATCTAAAAAAGTACGCAACCGCGATGAAGTCATTAATATCACCAAATTCTTAGTGGAAAAATCCGCCAAAGAAATGGGCTTAATCGGTGAAGAACAAAAATAATACCACAAATTGACCTAAATCAATTAGGAGTTTCTCGCAATCGTTATAATGTACTCACATTATTAAAATACGTTTATTTAGTAAGAATCTCCTTAAAAATGTAATCATTTTTTCAAGCGGTATCGACGCCCTCAACTGATACCGCTTGTTTTTATTTGGGGTTATAAAAAACCAAAATAGCAGCCCACCTCAGTATCAGTAATAAATTATGTCATGTTTTTCAAACAAAAGACCTGATTTTGCCAAAAAGTACTAAATATTGCACCTATATCTTAGGTTAGACCTTGTCATAATTGGTAAAACAAGCACCATAGTTTAAAATAATAACAATTCAAAACAAGAGACACATACTTTACACACCATGCTTAAAACCATCAAAAATATAAACATTGAAATTCCTGGCTTAAAAATAATAAGCAAAATTGGAGATGGCGGCATGTCAGTAGTGTATTTAGCAGAACAAGTTTCGCTCAAACGCAAAGTGGCAGTTAAGGTCATGCGTATGGAAATTGCTAAAAATGATTTAGACATTCACCGTTTCAAACACGAAGCAAAAACCATCGCCCAACTCGACCACCCAAGTATCATCAGCATTTACAATATCGGACAAACCAAAAAAGGTGAAATTTATTTCACCATGCCCTATTTAAATCACGGCGATTTCAGTAACTACCTCTTGGAAGATGAGCAAGAATTTATAAATTTACTCCTACCCATCTGTGATGGCTTAGCGTTTGCTCATAACCGTGGCGTTATTCATCGTGACATCAAACCCGAGAACCTACTGTTTGATAAATTTGGCAATATTGTCATAGCCGATTTTGGCATAGCGATTTCACGCGAAGGTTCACGCATGACTAAAGAGCACCAAATCGTCGGTTCAGCACAATACATGAGCCCAGAACAAGCTCGCTCCTTAAAAGTAGGAGCGGCAACAGACATTTATTCATTAGGCATCGTCATTTATGAAAGGCTAACAGGCAAAGTTCCTTTTGACTCAGATGACAGCATCTCTATTCTGGTCAATCATGTCAGCATGGATGTTCCTCGTTTGCCAGCCAAAATGCGTCATTGGCAAGAACTGATTGATAAATGTTTAGCAAAATCGCCAAAAGACCGTTTTAGCACCATGTTGGAACTAAAAGAGGCAATTAAAAATATTCCGACCAACTCCTTACAAAGAACCAGCAGTTCAATACAACGCGTATTATCGGATGAAAAAGGTAAACACCTCAAGTGGTTTGCTCCATTGCTGCTGTTACTCATGGTTTTTGGCTTGTATAAACTTTTTAGCAACGACCAACCAGAACCAAGCACAATAGCCAACGAACCCGCAAACAACACAAACCAAATTGCAAAGCAAGCAGCAACAAATAAAGCAATTACAAACAACACAGATAACGACAATATAAACCTCCAGAACACCCAAGCAGAAACACAAACACCTGATTTGGCGACAACAAATGAAATAATTGCAATCAACGAAACAAACCCCAGCGAACAAAGCAGCAGCCTAACCATTGACACCATAACAGCACTAACCGTAGAAAAAGACAACATTCCAGAAGAACTCGAACCAAACCAAAACGACCTCAGCACCGAATCAACAACACCAACAGAAATTGCAAACACCGCTAATGATAAGATAATAAATCCAGATGATTTTACCGATGTGACACTATCAGAAACATCATCTCAAACAACACCTGAAACAACCTCTGAGACAACATTAGCCGAAGCAACCCTTGCTGACGCCAACACAGAAAATGACAACAAGCAAACCACCACTACAAACGACAAACAGAATCTGACAATAAACAATAATGAAGAACCAACGCAAGATAGCCAAGAGTCCGAAAAACAAAAGCAAATCCAAACACTCTTAGTTCAAGCCGCTGACAACATCAAACACTACAAACTCTCAAAACCAGCCAAAAACAACGCCACCGATCAACTGCTATCCGTTTTAAGTTTAGATAAAAATAACCAAGATGCCAAAAAAGGTTTGGAAACCATTGGTGGCAAATATTATCAGTTAGTGCTTTCCGCTCTACGCAAAAAAGATTACAACAAAGCACTCAAATACAGCCTGTCCTTTGCCCAATTCAATAAAAAAATCAAATACAGCAACAAAAATCTCGTCACCCAGAAAAAATCAATCATCGAAACGATTGCCAAAATAAAAGTCGGTGCCCAATCATTTCCCGCTTCTCGGGTCAATACACTGATTCGCATCATCAAAATTTATGCCCCAAAACATGCCCTCATTGCCGATTTTCAACAACAAGCCAAAAATAAATTAGGCCCACAAGTTGGTGAAACACTAACGGATGATAAAGGTATCGAAACCATATTAGTCACCAGAAAACTTGCCGCCATGACGCATGAAGTCACGGTTGAAGAATACAGCGAATTTGCTCAAGCAACCCACATCAAAGCCAGCAAGTGCAAACACAATGGTGGCTCTTTGAGTTTCTCCTTTAGCAAAAAAACATGGCAAAAACCCTTTTTTCCACAAACCATGCAACACCCCGTGGTCTGTGTAACGGTAGATGACGCACAAAAATACGCCGACTGGCTCAGCCAAGAAACGGGCAACAACTACCGTCTGCCCAATAAAAAAGACTGGATGATGTTAGCCGCCCTAAATAAAAACAACTACCAAGCCTGCAAAACTAGCAATGTTGCTGGCATAGAAGCCAAAAAAATACGCAACAAACAAGAAAATTATAACTGCAATGACGGCAATAAATTTACCGCTGCGGTAGAAAGTTATGCAAAAAACTCTCTTGGACTATATGATCTTCAAGGCAACGTCAGTGAATGGCTCGCCTGTGATACACATCCCTGTCCTCAACCAACCGCCATTGGTAGCTCCTGGTTTGATGGCACCAAAAGCACACAAATAAATAGGCCAAAAAAGCAAAAACCCGCCTTGGCATTTTCTTCTATCGGTTTTAGATTAGTGCGAGATTTATAACACTCAAATTATCTTTCCCTCGCTACGGTTCCTTATTCTCGGACAAGGCTCCTTGGAGCTTTTGTAAATAATTTAATGTCAGGTTTCATGGCGTTATTTCATGCGATTTTTTGTTTTGCTT
>CAZQMH010000050.1:0-13561 GCA_964594435.1 uncultured Alcanivoracaceae bacterium | reverse complement strand
GAAGTGGGTAAGTATTAGGGATGATACGCATAAAAAACCGAAAAATAGCCCTAAATCCATCTTTCCTTCACTACGATTCCTTTTCTCGGACAAGCTCCTAGCGTAAAGTATCAGTAACATTACCAATGAGCTCTAACAGGTAAGAGGAAGAGATGACACCAACGACCGTATCGGGGGTAGCTTTATCTTCTCTGCAAATTATCGCAATATGATTGTCATGCTTGTGGAATTTCGAAACCGCTTCTAAAGCTGTGGCATTTTCCGACAAGATAACAAAATCACGTTGCTTTAATAAGTTAATAGGTAAATCTTCAACAATGTAGTGATTTTTAAGATTAACAACACTTTTTACCTCCCCATTATCGGCGACAATGCAAGCAAAGTCATGTTCATTATTCACATAATCTTCCTCTGTAACAAAGGTCACTTTTGATGAAATATAATCCTTTAGCATTAAATTTGCCTTCAAATCTGAAACCAAACCCTCAGGAATTAACTTACCCCTTCTTTGTAATTTTAGTGTATAAATATCACCATCCATTAAACGCCTTCGAACGGCATAAGCCACAGCAACAGCCGTCATGACAGGCAATATTGCTGCATAATCTTGCGTCATCTCATAGACCATAATAATAGCGGTCAAGGGAGCACTGGTTGTTCCTGAAACCATCGCAGCCATTCCTGCCACAACAAAAACCAATGGATTTAAGTCCAATTGTGGAAAAAAATAATTCGTCATGTTAGCAAATAAAGCACCCAGAACAGCACCTAAAAATAAGGAAGGCGAGAATACACCACCAGAACCTCCAGAGCCTATGGTTAAATTAGTTGCCAGTAATTTTGCAAATAATAAAAATAATAAGAAACCACTGCTTTTAGACATGCCATAAAGAATATCTTGCATACTGGCATACCCCACACCTTGCACGTAATAATGGTTGGTTTTCAGCAAAATAACATAAAACATAATGCCAAGAATAAGCATACCTACAACATGGCGAATGTATTCATTTGGGAAATACTTTTCAAAAAAATCCTCTGAAAAATAAATACTTTTAATAAACAACAGTGCCAATAAACCAACTAAAACACCCAAAGGTATAGCCAAGATAGAAATATAAATATTGCTTGAGCCTGTTATTTTTAAAATTTCAGGAATCATAAAAGCGGGTTCATTACCTATCAAAAACTGACCAACATTTGCCGAAATAACCGTCGCAATTGCGACAGGTAAAATGGTGCGTGAATTCACCGTCACTAACAATAATTCAATAGCAAACAAAATCCCACCAAGCGGTGCATTAAAAGTTGCCGCAATGCCAGCCCCTGCACCACAGGCAATAAGCAAATTTCTTTGCGAAACCGTCACTTTTAAAATTTTACCAAACAAGGAGCTAAAAGCAGCCGAAATTTGCACAATTGGCCCTTCTCTTCCGAGTGAACCACCTGTTCCTATGGTTATTGCTGAGGCTAAGGCTTTGATAATGCTCACTTTTCCTGGTATGTCGCCTTGTTGGTGATAAATGGCATACATCACTTCAGGTACGCCATGACCTTTAGCTTGTGGGGCAAAATTTTTGACCAAATAGACCACAATCAAGCCACCAAGAACTGGTGCGAATATAATGAGCCATCCCCACGGTGATGCTAAGGTATGCTGATTGGCATCGTAAATGCCAGAAACTTCTTTTAAAAAAACAGCATTATGAATAAAGCCAATCAACAGCCGAAATAACCAAGAAAAAATACCCGCTAAAGTACCAATAACAATTGAAATAAGAAATAAGGCACCCAGACTTCTGTGTTTTGATTTTTGAGAGTTGGCAATTTGCTCCACAAGCTATTCACGCATTAGGGAAAAGTCAAATTATACCTGAATACAGAGCCTTTTTGAGCAAAATTTACTTAATCATTGTCTTTTATCCCTAAAAAGTGATTCCTCTGTTTGTCTGAGGCTTTATTGCATTGTAAAATAGACAGACTTTCTAAATAGTAGTGAAAAACCTGAGCTTGAAAACACAATATGTACTCTTAAATAACGCATCTGGTGCAACCATTCCGGCACGTGAACAGTTTGAAATATGGATAAAAACTGTGCGTGACCATTTGCAACAGGATTTTGAGGTGAGCATTGAAATTGTCGATAAAAAAACCTCGCAACAACTCAATAAAACCTACCGAAACAAAGATAAACCTACAAATGTGCTGTCTTTTCCATTAGAATTACCCGAAGTTGTTGAAGAAATACTTATTGGCGATTTAGCCATCTGTGCAACAATCGTCGAGCAAGAAGCCCAACAACAACAAAAAGACAAAATCAATCATTGGGCTCATATGGTAATTCATGGTACATTGCATTTGCTTGGTTATGACCATATCGAGGAAGACGATGCCCAAATCATGGAAGATTTAGAACGAACCTTATTAGCACAACTGAACAGTCCAGACCCTTATGAAAACTAACATTATTGTTGCCTGCGACACATGCAAACACCAATACAAAATTAGCGAAAAACGCGTTGGTGAACGATTTACCTGTTTTTGCGGCAATTTACTTACCGTTCCATCGGTAAAAATTCACGAAGCTGCCGTCGTTCGCTGTTCCTCTTGTGGTGGTGCTCGTGATAAAGATTCGCAAACACATTGCGGCTTTTGTGGCTCCAGTTTTACCATTCATGAGCGTGATTTGGATACCATTTGCCATAATTGCATGAGTCGAATCTCATCAAAATCTAAATTTTGCCATTCGTGTGGAACAACGATTATTGCTGATAGTGATGATTTTGGCGAAACCAGTCAACAATGCCCTGTTTGTGATGGGCAAAAACTACAAAGTCGGAAAATGAAAAATGCCAACATTTCATTAATGGAATGCCACCAGTGTGCAGGGATTTGGCTCAGCAGCTCGGCTTTTGTGCATCTGGAACAAAAAGCCAAACAAGAATCTGTTTCGGGTATTGTGAGCGAACCAATTCAGATTACAGTCAGCCAAGAAAAAATAAATCCGCAAAAATTTTACCGCCATTGCCCGCAGTGTCAGCAAGTGATGCATCGCAAAAATTACGCCGTATCCAGTGGCATCATCATAGATATTTGCAAAAAACATGGCGTTTGGTTCGACCATAAAGAGCTCGATGGCATCTTGAAATTTATTCGCTCAGGGCAATTTCAAAAAACCCAAGAAAAATCCGCACGCATTGCCCAAAGAAATATCAAACGAGCAAGCAACAAGTCGGCAGCTACCAACAGAGCTTCAAATTCTTCGACCTATCATACCGCCAGTATTGGAACAGATGTTTTTTCAGAAATCATTGGTTGGTTGTTGGATTAAATTATGTTTTAATAGAGGATTGAATTTCAAACACGTATTTTTTTCATGAGTTATCAAGCATTAGCACGGCAATACCGACCACAAAACTTCACCGAACTGGTTGGACAAGAACACGTAACCCAAGCACTAATCAATGGTTTAGAACAAGGTCGCATCCATCATGCCTTTTTGTTTACTGGCACACGAGGGGTTGGTAAAACCACGGTTGCTCGCATCCTCGCTAAAGCCTTGAACTGTGAAAAAGGCGTATCTGGCAACCCGTGTTGCCAATGCCCAAGCTGCTTAGAAATAGCCGAAGGGCGGTTTGTTGATTTAGTGGAGGTGGACGCTGCCTCAAAAACAGGCGTTGATGATACCCGAGAATTGCTAGAAAATGTCCAATACGCTCCAACCAAAGGCCGTTACAAAATTTACTTAATTGATGAAGTTCACATGTTTTCCAAAAGTAGTTTTAATGCCTTGCTCAAAACCTTAGAAGAGCCGCCAGAGCATGTAAAATTTTTACTGGCAACAACCGAACCCAAAAAACTGCCCATCACCGTATTGTCGCGATGCTTGCAATTTAACCTCAAACGTCTCAACCTATCACAAATACAAAACCACCTGAAAAAGCTATTGGATTTACAAAATATCAGCATAGATAATGCCGCTCTGGAATTAATCGCACGAGCGGCAGATGGTTCCATGCGAGATGGTTTAAGTTTATTAGACCAAGCCTTGGCATTTGGTGCGGGCACGGTGAATGAAAAAGATGTCAAACTTATGCTCGGCAGCATGGATCAAAAGAGTGTGGTTGGTTTATTGCGTGCTATCGTTGCGGGCAAACAACAAGAATTAAGTGATTTGCTGCAACAAATCTACAGTTTATCACCCGATTATGCACGTTTTTTAAATGAAATGGCATTGCTTGTACACGAAGTCTCCTTGCTGCAAATTTTAAATAATTATGTCGATAACTCAGCATTTGACAGAAGCACAGTAAAACAGCTGGCAGAAAGCACCACGCCAGAACAAATCCAACTGTATTACCAAATCGTCATCAAAGGACAAGCGGAAATCAATCTGGCACCCGATAGTAAAACTGGCTTTGAAATGACCATAATACGCTTGTTTGCCTTTAAAATTGGCAACCCTGATACGGCAATATCTTCTCCAAGCCCCGCTGCCATGAATGCGAATCACACACCTCTTTCGCAAAACAGCAATCAAGGACAAAACCCCACAGCACAACCACCATCACAAGCAATAATAACACCAGAAGAACATGCTCCAGCAAAACCATACCAAGCCTCTGATATAAGCACAGCAAAATGGCCTGAAATATTTAGCAAGCTCCCACTAAAAGGTGCCCACCGAGAACTGGCACGCAATGCCCACATTTTAAGCAATGAAAACTCCACCATTATCTTAGGTATTGACAAAAATGCTCATGCTTTTATGACGCAGGCCTCACAAGACAATGTCAGCAACGCTCTGCAAAGTCTGATGAGTGACAAAATTGTGGTCAAATTCATCGAAGACCAAGACGAACACACAACCATTGCTAAAACACAGCACAAACAACAACAAACCCATGTCGAAGCAACCAAAACCAAGGTCAATGCAAACTCTTTTGTGCAACATATGCAAGAAGAATTTGACGCACAAGTGATACAAATCAAACAAGGCGAAAACTTTATTTAAGTGAGAAAAATATGAAAAACAAACTCGGAGGCTTGATGCAACAAGCCCAAAAAATGCAAGAACAAATGCAAAAACAACAAGCAGAACTAGCCAACAAGCAAATCGAAGGACAAGCAGGTGCTGGCATTGTTAAAGTCATTATGAATGGCAAAAACCAACTGCAAAAATTAAGCATAGATTATGCTATGCTAGATGGCGACATGGAAATGATGGAAGATTTAATCATTGCCGCTTTTAATGATGCACAAAATAAAATTGCACAAGAACAACAAGGTTCAATGGCAGATATGATGGGCGGCTTAGATTTGCCTCCTGGTTTTAAGATGCCATTTTAAGATGTCCTTATTGGCTCAACTCATGCATGCTTTTCAAATTTTACCTGGTGTTGGCCCCAAGTCATCCCAGCGAATTTGCTTTAATTTATTGCAAAAAAACAAAGACAATGCGTTAAAACTGGCAGAAATACTCAAACAAGCCTGTGAAAACATAGCAGAATGCCAACGCTGCCGCACCTTAACAGAAAACGATTACTGCCGCATCTGTGCCAGCAGCAAGCGTTTTGAAGAACAGCTGTGCATCGTCGAAACACCTGCGGATTTGATGCAAATCGAACAAGCAACAGACTTTATTGGTAAATACTTCGTCTTGCATGGGCATTTGAGTCCGCTGGATGGTATTGGCCCTGCGGAACTGGGTTTTCCAAAATTGGTTGATATTTTGGCACAAGAACCGATAAAAGAAGTGATAATTGCCACCAGTTCGACCCTTGAAGGGCAAACAACCGCTCAATACATTGCCCAAATTTGTAACCAAGCCAAGATTAAGGCAAGCACCTTAGCACGTGGCGTACCATTAGGTGGTGAACTCGAATACATAGACGCAAATACCATCGCCCATGCCTTTGGCTCTCGTGAGGAAATACAATGACTAATAACAACAAAGATGAAACCATTTTTGATAAAATTCTTAAACAAGAAATACCCGCCGATGTGGTATTTGAAAACGATGAGGTTTTGGCTTTCAAGGATATCAATCCACAAGCCCCAATCCATGTTTTGTTTATCCCCAAAATACGCATCAAAACAATCAATGATATACAAGATAAGCAAGCCGAGCTTATCGGTAAGTTGTTTTTGGCAGTTCGTGACTATGCTGCCAGCATCAACGAAGATGAAAAGGGCTACCGAATTGTCATCAACTGCAACAAAAATGGTGGGCAAGATGTTTATCACTTACACCTGCACTTTTTGGCAGGAAAAAGACTCCGGTGGCATCCAGGATAAAGCAAAAAAAGGCTTGCCGAAGCAAGCCTTTTTTGAGTAATCACCAAACCCTAAAGAGAGAGGTAAGAGTTTGATTATTAATTTTCAAAACCATCTTTAAAAATGACATCTGGGTTGACAAATTCAAATACTTGTACGCCACCAGAACTGATATTGTTATCACTTGAATTATAGCCTGTCAAGCCTGCGGCAAGTTGTGGACCTTTGCCAAAATCACCAATGGCAAGACTTGTGCTTAAAACATCTCCGCCAACAGTATTGACGAAATAATCATTGTTTTGTGTCGTTAATCCATTGGCTGCTCCATATATCACATGAAATGCACCAGCTGAAACATTCTTAGAGGGCACGCCAACAACTAAATCAGGAATGCCATCGTAATTCAAATCGCCTGCACTGAGGGTTTCACTAAAATGATCAAAGTTTTGCGGATCGCCTTGTAATCCTGCGTTCAACTGATAGAATAATTGGTTGTTTGTGGAGCTCAAGCCACTAACTGTACTGTACAATACGTTAACGGCTCCTGCATCGGTGATGCCATCGGTGTTTAAATCCTCACCATAAACACCTATTGCCAAATCACTATAGCTACTGCCGTCAAAATTACCAATAACCACAGAATAACCAAATTTATCATCCGCTTCAGCCACGCCAACCACAGGTGTGCCGCCCCCGCTGTTTTGACTCCAGATTTGGTCATCGACACTTGTCATAAAACCATTGCTGCCATCACTATAAAAAACATGCACTGTTCCAGCATCAGTTAAGCCACCAATTACTTGCCCTGGTACGCCAACTGCTAAATCAATACCAACAACAGTTTTTCCTAAATTACCTGCGGCTAAAGAATAGCCAAACAAATCATTGCTTTGGGAAGAACCGCCAACGCCTGCTGAATTTTCAGAGATGGATTCTCGATCGCTGCCATCAATACCACTTGCAGAACCAAATAACACGGTTACAATGCCTGCATCGGTAGTGGAGTTGTTGTTACCAAAATCTTCATAAGGTGCGCCAATTGCCAAATCCATGCATTGCTTACCATTGTTGAAATCATAGTTGAAATTTCCAACCGCCATGCTGAAACCAAATTGATCGCCAGCTTCAGCCATAGTAAAGCCAGAATTGGTGCCTTGTAATAAAAAAGTAGAACCTTGACCGTCTGTGGCAAAACCACTGGCACTGCCATAAAAAATATTCACCGCTCCGACATCATCACGAGAAACACCGCCATCACCAGTAAAGGTCACATCCTCTTTTGGTGTGCCAACCGCCAAATCAACAAATCCATCACAGTTGAAGTCGCCACTTGCCAGCACGCTGCCAAATTCATCATTGGCTTCAACGCCGTTGTTGTTTTCTGTATTTGGTGGTGAAGTGGTAAAAGTTTGGAATAACATCTGAGAGTTGGTACCTGTTAAGCCGTTGGCACTGCCATATAAAATGACCACAGTACCTGCTGCATTTAAAGTGAAATAATCAAAGCCAGGAATACCAACTGCCATATCCTCATAGCCATCATTGTTGTAGTCTCCGGTAGAAATGGCTGTTCCCATCCATTGAAAATTTTCAGACTGATTAACCACATTGGGAGAATCTAAATCCCAAATGTTGCTGCCCAAGATATTGGGTGTTGGGTTGATAATGCCTTTGATTATCTCTTTGGTAGAATCATCAAGCGTGGTTTTAGCTTGTACTGTAGCTGTATGACCGAAATACAGTAAAGGTAAAATTATTGAAGTAAGTTTTTTCATGGTTTTTCCCCATTTTTGTTAAAGATACTCCTACCACCGTAAAAGGAAAAAAAAATGGGTCAATTTTTTTTGGGGATTAGTTAATTTGCGGAGGCCTTTCCACTGTTTGTAAAGATTTTATAAAAGGTTTACCGCTTGAATAACCCTTTAATGTAATGGCTTGACCAGGTTTTGATTGGGCGATGATTTCACGGTAATGGCGTTGGTCATTAACCTCTTCATCATTAATGTGGGTGATAATGTCGCCTTGTTTAAAGTCGGCTTTAATGGCAGGAAAATTAGGATAAACACCAAGTACCACGACACCTTTTTTAGGTTTCATAATACGAGCTTGGTAAAGTTGGCGTGGAGAATAAAGAACCATGCCTAACCAGCCTCTTAAAACTTTTCCGTGTTCTAATATTTCTTGCATAATACGCTTGGTGGCATTGGCAGGGATGGCAAAATTGATGCCTTGGGCTCCATTTTGGTTAAAAGTCGCGGTGTTTATGCCCACTACATTGCCATTGGTGTCAATTAAGGCGCCGCCAGAATTGCCCTCGTTGATGGCGGCATCGGTTTGAATAAAGTTTTCTATGGTGCTGACATCCAAGCCACTGCGTCCTTTGGCACTGATTATGCCCAAGGATACACTTTGACTCAAGCCATAAGGGTTGCCAATTGCCAGCACGATGTCACCTGTTTGGCTTGCATCAGAATTGGCAAAAAGTGCAGGCTTGAGGTCGATGGCCTCGACTTTTAAAACTGCCAAGTCAGTCACAGGATCGGTGCCAATCAGTTCGGCTTGTAGCAAACTATTGTCCCACAATGAGATAATGATTTGGGTGGCTTTTTTTATCACGTGGTAATTGGTAACGATATAACCATCGGTCGAAACAACGACGCCAGAACCGAGGTATTGTTGTGTAATGGTCTGAGGCGTGAGCGAACTCAAGCCCATAAAACGTTGCAATTCAGGGTTGATGCGTCTTTGTTGAACGATTTCGCTTTGGGCATAAATACTCACCACAGATTTGGCAATTTTTTCAACCGCAGGTGCATAACTGCTGGTCAGGTGGTTTTCGTCACGCACAATAGCTTGGGCTTTGTTTTTTAGTATGTCAGGCTTGATTAAGACAATAAGAAAGGCAATCGCCAAACCAGCAACAATAGATTGGAGGATAAATTTTACAAGCGAAATGTGTCTTTTCATGGAAAAACTAAATGATTAAAGCTCGAATTGTAACTGAAAAAGCCACAAAAGAATAAATTTTTATACATTAGCAGTATTGAATACAACAATAGGTATAAAATTTGTTTCTTTTAGAGTAAAATTACGCCGTTAAAAATTAATAAAAAAATAGGAGTGAGTAATAATGACTGAAGAAGTCAATGAAAGTCGCAGAAATCTGCTGATTGCCACCTCGGTTGTGGGTGCAATTGGTGCTGGATTTGCTGCTGTTCCTTTTATTAAATCGTGGATGCCTTCTGAGCGTGCAAAAGCGGCAGGCGGTGTTGTCAAAACCAATATCTCAAAACTAGAAATTGGTCAAAAGCTACAAGTGACATGGCGAGGACAGCCTATCTTTATTGTCAAGCGCGATAAAAAATTGTTAGCGACCTTGTCCAATCACGACGACCGATTAAAAGATGCGAAAAATGAAAAAAGCATCCAACCTGAATATGCCAAAAATCCGCACCGTTCACGCAAAGAAGAGTTGCTGGTTATGGTTGGTATTTGTACGCATTTAGGTTGTTCTCCTAAACTCTACCCAGAGGTTGTCCCCCAAGCTTTTGATACAAATTGGCAAGGTGGCTTTTATTGCCCTTGTCACGGTTCGACTTTCGATATTGCTGGTCGGGTTTACAATGGTTCGCCTGCAGGCAAAAATATGGTCATCCCTCCGTATGCATTTATTGATGATGATAATTTAATCATAGGCACAGACAAACTTCAAGGAGCAGCATAATGGGTAAAGCAGTAAATTCATCTAAAAGTTCTGGATTCATGGGTTGGCTTGACCAGCGATTACCAGTAACAAGCATGTGGAATGACCACATGGCAAAATATTATGCCCCAAAAAACTTCAATTTTTGGTATTTCTTTGGCTCTTTAGCGTTGTTGGTTCTGGTTAATCAACTGCTGACAGGCGTATGGTTGACCATGCATTATAAACCAGATGCTGAAAAAGCCTTTGGAATTGTAGAATATATCATGCGCGAAGTGCCGTGGGGTTGGTTGATACGTTATTTGCATACGACAGGTGCATCGGCATTTTTTATTGTGGTTTATTTGCACATGTTTCGTGGGTTGATGTATGGATCTTACAAAAAACCAAGAGAGTTGATTTGGTTGTTTGGTATGGTTATTTATGTTGCTTTGATGGCTGAAGCCTTTATGGGCTATGTTTTACCTTGGGGCAATATGTCATTTTGGGGTGCAAAAGTTATTACCCAATTATTCGGCACCATTCCTTGGATTGGTGATACCTTGCTTGAAGGTATTCGCGGTGATTATAATATATCTGATGCGACCTTAAATCGTTTCTTTGCCTTGCATGTTGTTGCGGTGCCGATTGTTTTATTAATATTGGTGTTCTTACACATTGCTGCCCTGCATTCGGTTGGTTCAAATAATCCTGACGGTATCGAAATCAAAAAGAACAAAGACGCCAATGGTGTACCTAAAGATGGCATTCCTTTCCATCCTTATTACTCGGTCAAAGATATATTTGGCATAGGCATGTTTTTGATTATTTTCCTTGGTATTGTCTTTTTGAAGCCTGATTTTGGCGGCTTGTTCCTTGAACATGATAATTTCAGTGTTGCCAATCCTGGCTCAACCCCTGAACATATTAAACCAGTGTGGTATTTTACCCCATTCTTTGCCATACTAAAAGTCATCCCTAATCCTTTTGGTGGTATGATTGTCATGTTTGCAGCCATCGCTGTTTTGTTCATCTTGCCGTGGGTTGACCGCAGTGAAGTGAAGTCAATTCGCTACCGCTTAATGCCTTTTAAAGTTGCTTTATTTACCTTTGTTGCCTCCTTTGTTGCTCTTGGTTATTTGGGAATGATAAGTTGGGGTGATGGCGAAAAATTACTGGCGAGGGTCTTAACAGGCGTTTATTTCTTCTACTTTGTCTTCTTGTTCTTTTATACCAAGAACGAAAAACATAAGCCAATTCCAGAGAGGTTGACACACTAATGAAAAAGTTATTTTTAATTACCGTATTATTGTTTTCTGCCCCTATTTTTGCAAATAGTGGCGGACATTTTGAACCTGCTGGCACCAATATTCGTTCCAAAGAGTCCTTACGTAATGGAGCAAAGTATTTTATGAATTATTGCTCTGGCTGTCATTCCTTAAAATACCAACGCTACAATCGTATGGCGAAAGATTTGGGCTTAACCAAAGCAGAAGTTGAGGAAAACTTAATTTTTACTGATGTGAAGTTCACCGACTACATGACCAAAACCATGGATGATGAGCAAGTTAAAAGTAAGGAATGGTTTGCTAAAGCTTTTCCAAAAGATTTAACTTTGATTGCAAAATCGCGTGGCATTGACTGGTTGTCGGCTTATTTGAAAGGCTTTTACGCCGATGAAAACCGTCCAATTGGTTGGAACAATACTGTTTTGGTCGGTGCTTCTATGCCCAATGTTTTATGGGAACTGCAAGGCATACAAAAAGCTAATTTTGCGACACACACAGATGAAAATGGTATTGAGCATCATGAGTTTAAGGGCTTTGATAAGATGACAGAAGGCAAAATGAGCGAGGCAGAATTTGATGAAACTGTACGAGACATTGTGAATTTTCTCGATTATACCGCAGAACCCGCTCGTTTAATTCGTACCGCAATGGCTCCTTGGGTCTTATTATTTTTAGTGGTGTTTACTTTTTTAGCTTATCTTTTAAAGAGAAATTACTTCAAGGATGTGCATTAATTTACACATTCTTTAGTGTTTACACAACTAATTTCCACACAAAAAAGGCAATCAGTAGATTGCCTTTTTTATTGCATTTTTTCTTGTTTTGGTGTAACAACTCACCCCGTCATTCCTGCGCAGGCAGGAATCTCTATGGTGAAATGCTTTATATTTACCATATATTGTAATTATTATTTATGAGATTACCGCCTTCGCGGTAATGACGGTAGTGTGAGCAGTTACGTTTTGGTTACCTAAAAGTTCGGCTTTTTTAATGCTAAGAATAAGGAGTTGTTATTGGTGGAAGAGGCATGTTGATTGCGGTTGTTGTCTAAAATAATGTAAACCTTGTTGCCTTTCACAACCAATCCTTCCCCATGGCCATATCGCATATCTTGGTAACGAAACTCTTGGCGTTCGATGATATGTTGGTAGCTCCAACCTTTGAATTCTCGGTAGTGTCCTTTGTAGCGTTTTAATGCTGAGACGATGTATTCATTGCGTTCTAAAACATAGATGTCATGCTCGCAACTCAGGCCAGTAAAATCAGTCGAACGGTTGTCACCAATGGCATACATGGTTAAATCTGCTTGGTAGGCGGTGTGTTGGTTGGTCGTGAAATCGACTTCGACAAAGCCACGAGGGTCGCGTTCGGCAGCAAGTAAAAATTTATTGTCCGATAGCCAACAAATCCCTTCAAAATAGGCGTTATGAACCTGAAACAACCCCGCTTTTTGCCCCAGCTGTCGTAAACTATCGTCTTTGGGTAACCACGTTTGTGATGTGCCGTCTTTAGACACTTTTAAAATTTGGAAATACAATTCGCTGATTAAATAAAAGTTTTGCTCATCATGACTGATGCCTTCAAAATCAAGTTTTGTGCCTTTGTCGTTCTGAATTTGTATAAAAGGCTGCATTGAAACGCTGTTTTTGTCAAAAACTAAATGATAAATATAATCCTGCTTGTCAGAAACGGTATAAAACTCTCCATCCCACAAGGTCAAACCCGATGGCTCTAATTTTCCGTGGGTTTGAACTTCATAGGCTTTAATTAATTGCAGAGGCCTGAGGTGTGATGGCTTGTGGCAGGATACCACAAGCCAGATTGATAAGACAACAAGAAAAGATTTGCGCAATTATTCAAATCCATGTTTGAAGATTAAATCATTATTTGTACAGCCGCTTGGGTCAAGGATTTTTATATCATCAATTTCCCATGTGCCCGCATTGGTACTGCTGTCTGTGCCTAAACGCCAACGAATTTTTGCATTCATGCCATCATAAGCGGATAAATCCACTTCAACTTTTACAAAGCTTGCTTGTGCTCCGCTCCAAGCACTTCTGCCTGCTAGCGGATTTTGGTATAGCGAGCTGATTGTGCCATCATAAGAGGAGCCAGGCAAAAAATGACTGCTTAAGTCAGTACATGTGCTACCATTATTGGTCGAAATCTCTAGCACGCCACCATCATAATAAGCACTGCTAGATTCCAAATCGTATTTGTGCCAAAACTCAAGTGTACTGTTGGCGGTAAGAGCTAGCGTAGGAGTGCTTAATGATTTGTCAGAAATACTTCCTACATCAACCGTACTAAATGC
>CAZQMH010000049.1:0-13632 GCA_964594435.1 uncultured Alcanivoracaceae bacterium | reverse complement strand
GTTGATAAATATTCACCTCCTGAAAAAAATTGATTTTGTTCAGCTCTTGATATAAGCTTTAGTTATGGATTTCATAATAAATCATTACTTTTAATGATGCTCGTTTTTTTGTAGCATTGGAGCTGCGTTGGAAATTTTCAACCGCAATTCTTTAACTGATACAGGAGAAACAAAATGAAATTAATCAAGGTCGACAATGACCCCGAACCCTTACTTATCAACGAGAAATTAAGCTCGGTAAAACTTAATAACACTTCAATTTGGCTTTTTCTTAGCCTTTTATGCTCTTCAATACCCAAGCTCGCCTTTGCTCAAACATCTGCCAATATTGGCTTAACTAGCAATTATTTGTGGCGTGGAGTCAGCCAAAGCGAAAAAAACATCGCTCTTTCAGCGGGTCTTGATTTCGCTAATGATGCTGGCTTCTATATAGGCACATG
Source organism: uncultured Alcanivoracaceae bacterium (assembly GCA_964594435.1). Classification (GTDB taxonomy): domain Bacteria; phylum Pseudomonadota; class Gammaproteobacteria; order Xanthomonadales; family Marinicellaceae; genus NORP309. The sequence goes on along the minus strand of CAZQMH010000049.1, from coordinate 13,192 downwards.
GTCCTCTACTCTGAGCAGAGGAAAATACGAACTGGATTTATATACAGGATTTAAAAAAGAGTTTGCTTCATTGAGTTACAATATTGGAATCATCGACTATCATTACCCTAATGACAGCGACTATTTTGATGAACTTTATTTCACCATCTCAAAAGCTGGATTTAGTGCAGGCGTTGCTTACACTTTTAACTCCAAGGATAATAATAGCTTGGCTTTTTCCCAAGGTGATATTTATTATTCCTTGTCTTATTCCACAAGCTTAGAACAAGGCGTGCAAATTTCTTCCACTCTTGGGCATTATGATTTTGATAATGCTTTGGCTGATGACTACAATCACATCAAATTAGCAGCAAACAAATATGGCGTAACATTCGCTATTGACACAACTTTTTCCTTAGCACATAACAATGATACAACGCTGTCATTGGCTTGGATGAAAACATTTAAACTATAAATACGAGGTAATATTATGAAAATGGTAACTGCAATTATTAAACCCTTCAAATTAGATGATGCCCGTGATGCCCTTTCAGAAATTGGCATCAGCGGTATAACTGTGACAGAGGTCAAGGGCTTTGGGCGACAAAAAGGGCATTCAGAACTCTACCGAGGTGCCGAGTATGTGGTGGACTTTTTACCAAAAGTCAAACTAGAAATCGCCGTTGATGATGCTTTGGTTGATAAAATAATCGAAGCCATTATGCAATCTTCGGCAACTGGTAAAATTGGTGATGGCAAAATATTTGTCAGTGATTTGCTACAAGTGGTGCGTATTCGCACAGGAGAAACGGGCAATGAAGCGTTATAACAAATTTGCAATTATTGGCTTGTTTTTGGCACTATTGCCATTCACTGTTTTAGCCGAAGACAAACTTTCAGCCGGTGATACCGCATGGATGCTTACGGCAACTGCCTTGGTGTTATTGATGACTATTCCTGGTCTTTCTTTGTTCTATGCTGGCATGGTTCGCAGCAAAAATGTGCTTTCGGTGATGATGCAATGTTTTGCCATAACTGGCATGATGAGCATTTTATGGGTGATTTATGGTTATTCCTTAGCTTTTTCTGATGGTGGCAGTGCGAATAGCTTTATTGGTGGTTGGGATAACTTTATGTTACTCAATATTACTGTTGATTCTTTATCAGGAACCATACCAGAAACGGTATTCATGACGTTTCAAATGACCTTTTTTATTATCACACCCGCTTTAATTGTTGGAGCATTTGCTGAACGAATGAAGTTTTCTGCCATGTTGTGGTTTATGGCGTTGTGGGGCACTTTTGTCTATTTGCCTATTTGCCATTGGGTCTGGGGCGGTGGATGGCTGAGTAAGCTTTCAACGGCTCCTTTGGATTTCGCTGGTGGCACGGTGGTCCACATCAATGCTGCTGTGGCAGGATTGGTCGCTTCTATCCTGTTAGGCAAACGTCGTGGCTATAAAAAAGTGGCTATGGCTCCACACAACTTAACTTTTACTTTAATTGGAGCCGCTTTGTTATGGGTTGGCTGGTTTGGTTTTAATGCTGGAAGTGAGTTGGCAGCTGATGGTACGGCTGGTATGGCGATGGCTGTTACCCAAATCGCTACGGCTATGGCAGCATTGGCATGGATGTTTGTCGAATGGCTCAAACATGGCAAACCGTCAGTCTTGGGCATTGCCTCAGGAGCGGTTGGTGGTTTGGTTGCCATTACTCCTGCATCGGGTTCGGTTGGTCCAACTGGAGCACTTTTTATTGGCTTGATAGCTGGTATTGGGTGTTACTGGGGTGCCACAAGTTTGAAAAATAAATTCAATTACGATGATTCGCTGGATGTTTTTGGTGTACATGGTATTGGCGGTATTGTCGGGGCTTTGTTGACTGGTGTTTTTGTCTCCAGTAAGCTTGGTGGCGTTGGTTTGTCAGCAGGTATTAGCATGTCGGCACAACTTCTTGCCCAACTCATCTCTGTGCTGGTTACTTTGGCATGGTCGGGTGTGCTGAGCTTTATCATTCTTAAAATTATCGATAAAAGCATTGGGCTACGTGTCAGCGATGAACAAGAAATTGAAGGCTTAGATATTAGCTTGCATGATGAACGTGGTTATAATTTGTAATCAGCCTATTGGGTTATGAAGAGTGCCATGATTAATTAGTTGGTTAACAATTTGTAACCCGCTCCACGGACGGTTTTAAGCATGTGTTCAATGTGGTGTTTTTTTAAGGCTTTACGAAGTCGCAGGATATGCACATCAACCGTGCGTAATTCAACAAATGAGTTTCTGCCCCAAACATGATTTAAAATTTGTTCACGCGTGAATAGTTTGTCTGGGTTTTTTAAAAACAGTTTGAGCAAATTAAACTCGGTAATACTGAGAAGCATTTCCTTGTCTGCTATCATGATTTGATGAGAATCCAAGTCCATTTTGATTTTACCAACTTCCAATTTATGGCTTTTCTTAAAACCAGATGAACGACGCAAAAGGGCTTTAATTCGAGCCTGCAACTCTTTGATGGAAACAGGTTTGGTCATGTAATCATCCACACCTGTTTCTAAACCTTTAACCTTGTCTTCTTCTTGGGCTCTGGCGGTCAACATCAAAATAGGCATATCGGTAATGACTTCGTTGTCACGAATACGCTGCACCAGTTCTAAACCAGATATTTGTGGCAATCCCCAATCAATGATTGCCAAATCAGGTCGCACATCATCAAGCAAGTTCAGTGCCTCAAGGGCAGTTTTGGCTTGCAAAACGATATACCCGCTTTGCATCAGGGAAAAAGTCAACATTTCACGAATAGCTGTCTCGTCTTCGACAATCAGTAAGGTGTTTTTCATCAGAAATACTCTTCTTTTATGGCTTCTAAATCGAGGTGACGTACGTCTTTGCCTTTAACTAAATAGATGACGTACTCACAAATGTTTTTAGTGTGGTCGCCAATTTTTTCTAGGGCTTTACCGCTCCAGCTTAAGCGCACAAGGTTTTTTAATTCCTGCGGATTGAGTGCCATTACACTGATCACTTCTTTATTGAATTTTTCAAAACATTCATCGACAAGTTCATCCGCTAAAGCCACTTTAAGAGCTAGTTCAGGGTCTAATCGTGCTAAAGCATTGAGGGCTTGGTTCAAATTATGAACCACAATTTTTGCCAGAGCCTGTAAGTCAGCAAAATAATCGCTTTTAAAGCATTTTTCAATCAGGTAAAGAGCATTTTTGGCAATTTTTTCAGCTTCATCGCCGATACGTTCCAAATCTGTAATGCTTTTAATAACTGCAATGATTAACCGCAAGTCACTGGCAGCTGGTTGCCGCTTGGCAATAATTTGGGTGCAATCTTCATCAATCTGAACTTCCATTGCATTGATGCCAAGGTCTTTTTTAATGACTTTCTTTGCCATTTTTTGGTTGCCATCAAGCAGCGACTGCATGGCTTTTTGCAATTGTTTCTCAACCGCTCCACCCATGTTAAGCAAGGCATTTCTTACATCTTCTAACTCTTGGTTGTAGGTTTTTGATGTGTGTTGGTTAAAATCTAAGTTATCCATTGTCATCTCTCTTTTTCTTCATATTAATTCAGCCAAATCGTCCCGTTATGTATTTTTCAGTTAAATCATGCTGTGGGTTGGTGAAAATTTGGTTGGTTTCTCCAACTTCTATCAGTTTTCCCATATGAAAATATGCCGTTCGTTGGGAAACTCGTGCCGCTTGTTGCATAGAATGGGTGACGATAACAATGGTGAAATTCTTACGCAATTCACTGATAAGTTCTTCAATGGTCGCCGTGGCGATTGGGTCCAATGCGGAGGCTGGTTCGTCCATTAAAATAACCTCAGGTTGAACCGCTATGGTACGAGCAATACACAGCCGTTGTTGTTGTCCACCTGATAATCCAGTACCTGCGGCATCCAGTCTGTCTTTGACTTCATTAAAAAGCCCTGCTTTGGTTAGCGAATCCTCTACCAAATCATCCAGTTCGGCTTTATTGCTGGTTAAACCATGAATTTTCGGCCCATAGGCAACATTCTCATAAATGGATTTCGGAAAGGGATTGGGCTTTTGAAAAACCATGCCCACACGTGCCCGAATGAGTACAGGGTCTTGGTTGGCGGCATAAATATCATCCCCGTCGAGTAAAATTTCACCCTTAACTTGACAAATATCTATGGTATCATTCATGCGATTAAGGCAACGCAAATAAGTTGATTTACCACAACCTGACGGACCAATTAAGGCAATGACTTCATTACGTCCAATATCCAAAGACACATCATAAATAGCTTGGTTGTCGGCATAAAAGACATCGACGTTACGGGTATTGATTTTGGCATTTTCACAAAATGCTTGTCCCACCGTTTTTCCATGTTCGGCATGCATACTGTCCAAGGTTGCTTGGTCGGTTGTATTGTTGTTTGTGTTAGTCATTGCTGTATTTTACCACTTTTTCTCAAATTTCTTACGTAAATAAATCGCTATCGCATTCATGGCAATTAAAAAGGCTATCAGCACTAAAATAGCGGCGGAGGTTTTCTCTAAAAATCCACGCTCAGGCGAATCTGCCCACAAATAGACCTGAATGGGCAAAACTGTAGCAGGGTCGGCAATTGATTGAGGAATGTCAACGATAAATGCCACCATGCCAATCATTAACAAAGGTGCTGTTTCTCCCAATGCTTGAGCCATGCCGATGATGGTTCCGGTCAAAATTCCAGGCAAAGCTGCAGGAAAAACATGGTGAAAAACCATCTGCATTTTTGAAGCTCCTAAGCCAAGTGCGGCTTCCCGCAAAGAGGGTGGAACGGCTTTTATAGCCGAGCGTGAGGCAATAATAATGGTTGGCAACGTCATTAAGGATAAAACAATACCACCCACCAGTGGTGCCGAACGCGGTAATTCAAAGAAATTGATAAATACAGCTAATCCCAGCAGACCAAAAACGATGGAAGGAACGGCGGCTAAATTATTGATGTTTATTTCGACAAAATCTATCATGCGATTTTTGGGGGCAAATTCTTCCAAATAAATCGCTGCGGCAACTGCCACAGGAAAGGTTAACATCAAGGTCACAAGCAAAGTATAAAGCGAACCCATAACCGCACCTTTGATACCTGCCAACTCAGGTTCACGAGAATCACCACCACTGAAAAATCGCCAATTAAAGTGCTTTTCTATTTGACCATTTTTCTCTAAGACGGCAATTAAATTCAGTTTAAAATCCTTCACTCGACGCCTTGATTCCTCACCTTTTGAATCCATCACGCCTTTCACTATTGCATCCACATCATCATCTGCAATGAAGCTTACTTTTTGTTTTGTGCCAAGTATTTTAGGGTTTTCTAAGACCAAATCACGCAACTGGTATTCCGCACCAACACTGACCAAAGCATACAATTGTTTTTTTTGTTTGCGTTTTGTCACCTTAGGAAATTGTTTTTTTAAAGCCGCACGAATAATGGCTCGAAAATCGGCTTGCTTAATTTCTGCTGGAGTGCTGTTTTCAGTTAAAACTAATTTTTGTTTATCTAAATCGACTTCAAGTGTAATTTGCGTTTGCACAAAGGCAGGAAATGCCTTTATTGAAATATCAGAAATAAGCAAAAATAAAAATAAAAAAGCGACACTTACCGACAATAAACCCAGCAATTTGAAGATTTTTTCCTTAAGATAGCGTTTTTTTAAACTGCTCTCGACTTTTTGGGTAATGGTATTCTTATCAATCATACTGTTCTCGGTATTTTCTCACCACATGCAGGGCAATAACATTCAGCACCAAAGTCGTTAAAAATAACATCAGTCCTAGGGCAAATGCCGCTAAGGTCTTGGCAGAATCAAACTCTTGGTCACCGGTTAATAAAGTAACGATTTGAACCGTCACGGTTGTTACCGCATTCAACGGATTAAGTGTAAGATTTGCTGCTAATCCTGCTGCCATCACCACAATCATGGTTTCACCGATGGCTCGTGATGCGGCAAGCAACACACCGCCAACTATACCGGGTAAGGCCGCAGGAATAAGCACTTTAAGAATGGTTTCCGACTTGGTCGCACCCAAACCAAGCGAACCTTCACGCAGCGATTGCGGCACCGCAGAAATAACATCATCTGCCAAAGAAGAAACAAAAGGTATAATCATAATACCCATAACCAAGCCAGCAGCCAAAGCACTTTCTGAGGCAACTGACAAGCCCATTGATTCACCAACTTGCCGAATAAATGGTGCGACCGTTAATGCCGCAAAAAAGCCATAAACAACGGTAGGGATACCTGCTAGAATTTCCAAAACAGGCTTTGCAAAAGAACGGAAATTGCTTGAGGCGTATTCGGATAAAAAGATAGCACTCATCAAACCCAAAGGCACTGCCACCATTAAGGCGACAAAAGAGATTAACATGGTGCCAATAAATAATGGTACCGCACCAAAGGCAGCAGAAGACCCCACTTGATCGGCTCGAATAGCGGTTTGTGGTGACCACTTACTGCCAAACATAAAGTCAGCCACAGGAATTTCACCAAAAAACCTCACCGATTCAAAAAGTACCGATAAAACAATACCAACGGTAGTCAAAATAGCAATGGAAGCCGCCATCAGCAGTAATATTTCTATCGCTTTTTCAAAATATTGCCGTGCTGGCATGGTGGTATTGAGCCTTTTCAATCCCAAAATTGTCATCAAAATAGCTAACGATAAAACAACCACTGATTTAGCCATACTGGCGATGCTGTTCAGTTTCTGGTATTTTTCAAAAACCTTAATTTTGGCAGTATCAGCCGTACTCAAGTGCTGGCTTATGTTTTCGGTTGCTTGCATGGTTTTGATTTCATTCAAGTACAAATCAAAATTTTTCTCAATGGGAATATGTGCTTGCTGCATGTAGGTGGTAAGTTGCGATTGAATAATCGGTTCATCCACCACTTCTATCACCACCAACACCAATAAGGCAGGAACCAACGACCACAAGGCGGCAACATAACCAAAATACTTGGGTAAAGTAAACTTGGCTTTAGCAATGGCATCTTGTTTTTGTTTTTGCCTTTTTTGACGATAAATGGCGTAGACCTTTTGTCTGCCGGTAAAATAACTAAAGGCAGCCAATAAGGCTAAAAATAGCAAGAGTAAAGAAAATTTCATAATCAGCAAATACCAATAGGTAAAAACACAAACCTAATAGGCGGGTTTAGAGCGATAAATTATTCAATTCTTGCACCGCTTTACTGACGGCTTTGAACTTATCATTATCTAAAGGAATTAAGCCTTTATCGGTTAAATAACCTTCCTCACCCATGGCTTTTTCACTGGTAAATTCTTGCAAAAATTCACGCATTCCTGGTATTTTACCAACATGGGCTTTTTTAACATAGAAAAATAAAGGACGTGAAATAGGATAAGAACCATCGGCAATCGTTTCAAACTCTGGCACGCCACCATCTATAGTGGCTCCTTTGATGGCATCAGAATTTTGTTCAAGATAAGAAAAACCAAATATGCCCAAAGCATCGGGGTTTTTTTGCAATTTTTGAATGATTAAATTATCGTTCTCACCTGCTTCCACATAAGCACCATCTTCACGTATGGTGTGGCATATTGACTTGTATTTGGCTTTATCACTCTTTTTGGTCGCCTTAATCCAGTCAAACTTTTTGCAGCCGCCTTCCATCGCCAATTCGACAAAAGCATCACGCGTACCTGATGTGGGTGGCGGTCCTAAAACTTCGATTTTTACATTGGGTAAATCTTGCCGAATATCGCTCCATTTTTTGTTCGGATTGGCAATGAGTTCACCGTCTTGTGCGGTGGGAATTTCTTTAGCAAGAGCCAAAAACAAATCCTTTCGGGTTAAGGCAAATGTATGCGATTGAATAGCGTTCGCCACAACAATACCATCATAACCAATCAACACTTCAACAATATCAGTCACTCCATTTTTTTGGCACATGGCAAATTCACTGGCTTTGATGCGACGTGATGCATTGGTGATATCAGCCGAATCGACATCAATCCCTTTGCAAAACAATTTCATGCCACCACCTGTTCCTGTTGATTCAATTTTTGGTGTTTTGAAATTTGTGGATTTACCAAACCTTTCAGCCACGACGGTGGCAAAAGGATAAACCGTTGAAGACCCAACAATAGAAATATAATCTCGTCCAGCTGCTTGAGATGACAAACTGGTGAAAAATGCAACAGTTGCGAGTAACGTTTTTAATTTTTTCATGGCTTGAAATACCTGTATTAACAAAGAATACAGGCATTCTAGTTAGCCAGTATGACAGCTGTATGACATTTGTTTAAAATATATTCCAAATTACGAATTTGGGATATACTCAATAGATATCCTCGCCACAATAAACATTAGTGGCTACAATGTGCATACTTTCTGTTTGTTGATTTGGCTTTGTTGCCAACAGTTGTGAGTCGTTCTCTATTATGGTTTCGATACCTATTTCTGTTATACCTGGGTCATTGCCTGTTGTAAAAAATCCCAGCCCTCCGTTTGGTCGGTAAACGATGTTACGAACTGAATTATCTGCCAAAATACCATTTTCGTCCGAATTAATGACTTCCCATGTGGGTATCGCATGACCGTTGTTATCGAGGTCGAAGACCAGTTCACCCTTGTTATTTATGCTTTTTTTGTAGGTGAAATCTGCAGCAAATAGATTTAACACGTCATTTCTTCTGTAGGTAAATTGGACTCGCCCTTCATTTTTTTCACCTGTGCTTATGAGAACTTGCCCATGAATTGTGCATAAATCTTTACGTAATTGTTGTCGTGGTAATGAAGAGTGAAAACCCAAGGTTTTGTCAATAGTATGAAAGGGATTGTTGTTGAAAAAAGTTTCCTCATAGGCAATACCTAATGCTTCGAGTTGTGGTTTTATGGCATCGGTCATATCAAAGTGGTACTGGATACGGTTATCAATTAGTTCATTATTTTCATCTCGAAGACGTGTTTTGGTCAATATTCCGATAGCTAACAAGGCGGGTTGATTTTCAGATAAACTGCCTGTTGGCATATAAATTGGCACGCTATAACTATCACCTGATATGGGTATTTCACCATTAGCAACCAACCACATTGGTGTACCATCTGGTGTGGCTGTAAAAATAGTTTCAAAAGCAAGCAAGGTATTGTTGCTAATTAAGGTTGAACTAAGAATACCTTGAGATGGAACGTCTTGTGCCACCCATGCATTGTTGGTTAAGAGGCTGGGGAAATCTGGGTTTTCTTCACGAGTTGAGGGTTTGGCATACAGGTAATATATGTCCTGTTCGTCATTAAATGTGGCAGTATAGGCAATGTGTGCACCTAAGTTATCAGATTCAATGTCAATGTAATCACCCATTTTTTTTTGGATGGGATAACCTTTGTTGTGAAAAAAACTGGGGCTAATGGCTTGTTGTCTAGCAAATGTCATGCCCGCGTCATACGAATAAGTGTAAAATAGTTCGGATTGTTTGTTATCATTACTATTGATTGTGTCGTACCATATGATGTCAATTCTTCCATTGGGAGCGACATTCATCGCACCTAACCACTGGTATGAGTTTTTGTCATCGTGGTTAATAACAATAGGGCTAGAAAAAGTTTTGCCGCCATCTGTGCTGCGTACAAACATAACATCTTGCGGGTCATTGTTGTTAGGAATAATTGTACCCATAATATAGACATTATCTTTTGATGTGCGATTGGAGCTATCAACTTTAACATAAATCTGCCCATTTAAGCCATCTGGATTAATGCTTCCTCCGAAACTTGCCAAACCGCCTAAATCAACTTGAGTAACCTGATCAAACAATGGCATGGGGACATTTGGATTGATAGATTTTATCAAATAATACTCATGGCTAATATTGGAAAAATTACTCATACCCACTACATAAACATTACCGTTACCATCGACTGTTACCGTCCCAAAAATAGGCTTTTGCGGAATTTCAATTGGGTATGAGTAGTCGATTCCATTATTTAAAGAATGATTAAATGTTGCAGGATAATAGCTGTTACCTGCAGTATTCCATGCGGCGTAAATATTGCCTTGAGAAGCATTTTGCGTAATATCAATAGCAATCCAAGTTTTGTCACCACCATAAACATCCGTTTTTTCCACCCATGTTTTGCCACCATCTTTTGATTTCCACTGATCGATAAAAAATTGATCGTAATCTCCTTGAGCACTTCGAGTAACTCTAAGCGAATGGTAGTAAAAATTTCCGAAAACATCACTTTTTATAACAGGGTCGCTCCTAAAAACACCAGGCTCAATCACAGTATTGTTATGCCACGTTTGCCCACCATTATCACTGTAAGCATTGCCTGCTTGACGAAAATCATTGCTTACGGTGTTAAATTGTCGCCAGCCGATAGCTATTTTGTTTTTATCAACCAAACTTACAGCAAGCGATGGTTCACTTGCTGCATCGCCAACGATATTGTTGCCATCAGCATTGATATTAACTTGCCGACTAATAAAATGCTGGTCTTGTTGCATGGAGTTAATTCGTGGCGGCTTGGTTATAAGACTGAGTTGTTGCTTAGACAAATAAAACTCATAACCTGTAGTTTTTTCTAAAACCCTACTTTGTTCAGCCTGATTGACTGATGAGTACAATAACGAAGTAATGAAGATGACAGAAAGATTTTTCATAACCATAGTAGACCCAAATCCCGATAGTGCAGTGCGAAAATGTCATTTTAGCAAAGATATTGGGGAAGTTCAAGGACTCAAATGATGCTTTCTACTCCTTAATGTGTTTATTTTTGAGCAACAACAACCAAACGTTCGCTGTTCAAATCGTAGTCTTCGCCAAGCAAAGAGCCATAGATTTGAATCGATTTAAAACCCGCTTGTTGACACATTTGACTGAGTTCAACTGCGGTATAGACAAAATGTTGGTATTCATAGGTATAGGCTTTGTCGCCTTGAATCAGAATCCATTGGTTGGAGAATATTTGCATGTTATCGATCAACAAGGGTCGTTCGATGCGAATATCTCCATTGTCGTATTCGCTTAGATGCACGGGCTGCATAATTCGAGCGAGTGTTTCTTTACCGACGGTATCTATTAATAAGGTGCCGCGTGGTTTAAGCTTGTTATAGGCGTTAACAATAAGCTGCTGATTTTGTTCTGGGGTTTTGAAATAGCCAAAAGAATTAAACATATTAACAATTAAATCAACCTCAGGTGCCAGCTGGCACTGCCGCATATCTGCCTGAATAAAATTTATGTTTAGTTTTAATTTTTTGGCTTTTTGTTTGGCAATAGCTAATAGATATTCACTGCTGTCGATGCCACAAACCGCAAAACCCATCTTCGCCAAGGGCAAACAATGGCGTCCAGGGCCACAACCCAAATCAAGCACCGATTGTACATCTGTATTGATTAAGGATAAAAGTTGTGGGATTTGTTGTTGAGCTAAGGCGAAACTCGCCTCGTCAAACATGCAAGCATAAAAACGCTGCCACAAACTGTCGTCCTGATACCATGCCATAAATTAGAGTTTCGGCAAACCTGAAATCAAATACCAACTGTTATCCTCATCATCGTATTCCCAAATTTGGTGATCATAGATGGTTTTGGTTTTATTGGTGTGAACATTATAAAGCTGAATCTCGACATCTTGCGTGATTGTATTATTTTCATTGCCCGGTGCGATGGGAGCTTCACTGTATTTGCTGACCTTGAATTGTTTTAAGTGGTTCATTTCGAAAGCGGAGGGTTTGGTTTTTGGGGCTTTGGGGCTGATAAAACGCACCGCCGCATCAAAATTTGCCCAACGAATAACCGCTGCGTATTTGAACAATGTATCATCTAAGGAGCGTTTTTTCTTGGTGGTTTTGCCACAGGATACTAATAAAATGGAGATAACAAATAACGTAATAAGTGATTTTTTCATAATGGAGTTAACCTTTTTTATTTTTGGGAATTATGACATATTTTGCCAACATTGTGCCATAAATTATGCCATCCTTGTCCGTTAATTTGACCAAACACGTAATTCTTTGGTGTTTTTTTTGTTTTATTTTCTGTTTTATGCTTTGAAAATCATAAACTTTGTTGAAAGAAGCCTGAATAAACAAATCACTGCAAAGAGCTTTTTGCCAATGTGTTTCATTTTTATGAATAACAATATCCGCGGTGATGGTCTGCTTATCACAAACCAATTTGATTAATGACCATGCTGCAATTATCATCAACGCCGAAGAACTGCCACCAAAAACGCTGCCTTTGTCATTGATATTAGCACGCAACGGAGCTTGACAGCTAAGCTTCTGTTCATCCCATTCAAGTAGTTGCAAGCCCATGGCTTGAGTCAATGGTATTTTTTTGTATAAATAGTGCCGAAATTCTTGCAACATGCACTTAAACCAATTGACCCAGCATGGTCATATCATATTCCACCAAGTCCTCTGCGGCTTTGACTTTTTGTATAAAATCTGGGTTGGCAATCAGCGGTCTACCGATGGCGACCAAATCACATTTGCCCTCTTTTATAGCTTGTTCGGCACTTTGGGCAGTGTAATTTCCACAGGCAACAAAAGTGCCTTTATAATATTTTCTGATAAATTCGCTGGCTTTGCCACCCGCTAAATAATCAAAGGTGTAGTGATCGCTAAAAGCACCCAAATGCACATAAGCTATCGCTCTTTTATTAAGTTTTTTTAACAGTTTTTTATAGGTTTTTTCATCTCCTTTGCTGTGGTCAAGGTGCACATAAGCTTGTGGCGATAAACGTATTGCGGTTCGGTCTTTGCCAATAGCGGCGGAAATTTCATCCACGACTTGCAAGGCAAAACGGGTTCTTTTGGTGCTAGAGCCGCCGTATTTGTCATCACGTTTGTTGGTTTGTTGGCGTAAAAACTGGTCAACTAAATAACCATTAGCTGCATGAATTTCTACACCATCAAACCCTGCTTTTATGGCATTCTTTGCCGCTTTTACATAGGTTTTGATTAAGCGTTTGACTTCTTTTGTGGTTAATTCACGTGGCATTTCGTATTCCAAATTTTCGGTTCGAGGAACTTTACCATGCCACGACACAGCAGAAGGGGCAATCGGTTGCTTGCCCGTATAAACCGAATGTGCCACCCGACCTGTATGCCACAATTGGCAGAAGATTTTTCCGCCATTCATCTTGACGCTTGAGGTCACGTGTTGCCAGCCTTTTATTTGAGCTTTTGAAAAAATACCTGGCATATTGGGATAACCTT
>CAZQMH010000048.1:0-13654 GCA_964594435.1 uncultured Alcanivoracaceae bacterium | reverse complement strand
TACTTTAAATTGTTGGCTAAATCTTGCCATTTCTTGTCTCCTGTTTTAAAAAGTTATTTTTAAATTTTTAGGCGACAGGCAGGGTGACATAGGGGGTACCTAGAAAATTCATGAAAAGCTTTATCACCAATTCAACTGTCACTTTGGTAACGGTGTGCTATAAATTAAACAAAACACTTGATTCTGATTCTATTTTTTTTGTAAACTATGTTACCAATGATGATGATAGGTTCCCCGTTAAAAAGGTAAGTCTAAATTCGCATCAATTGCTAAGATTTGTTTTTTAAATTCGGATTTTATTCGCTCCAAGGCTGCTTCGTTATTGGCATCAAATCGCATGACTAAACAAGGTGTGGTATTTGAGCAGCGAACCAAACCCCAACCATCGGCAAAGTCTGCTCTGATGCCATCAATGGTGGTGATGTTAGCATCTGGGAAGTCAGCGGCTTGCTGAAATTTCTCCATAAAGGCATAGTTTTCGCCTTCTTTTGTCTGACATTTGAGTTCTGGTGTGCTGACACTGTTGGGAAGTTCATCAAAAATTTCTTGGGCTGGACGGTCTTCTTGATCAATAATTTCTAGCAGTCTGGCAGCCGCATAGATGCCATCATCAAAGCCAAACCAGCGTTCATTAAAAAAGAAATGACCACTCATCTCACCAGCCAAGGCGGCATTGGTTTCTTTGATTTTGGCTTTCATAAAGGAATGACCCGTCTTCCAAATAATGGGCAGACCTCCACTTTTGACAATTTCTTTAGGCAAGTGCCCTGTGCATTTGACATCGAAAATTATGCTCGCCCCTGGCTGTCTGGTGAGGACGTCTTTAGCAAAAAGCATGAGCAGTCTATCGGGATAAATCATTTCACCTTTTTTGGTGACAACGCCTAAACGGTCGGCATCGCCATCAAAAGCAATACCAATATCGGCATCTGCGGCTTTGACAGACATGATCAAGTCTTCTAAATTTGCGGGCACGCTTGGGTCGGGATGGTGATTGGGGAAGTTGCCATCAACTTCACAATGCAAGGGTAAAACTTCACAACCTATTTCTTCCAGTACCATGGGGCCAACTTCGCCACCAATGCCATTGCCACAGTCTACCACCACTTTTAATTCGTTTTCTAGTTGTATGTCTGAGGCTATATGATCGACATAATCATCGACAATATCCATTTCTTGTTCGTCGCCTTCGCCTTCGTCTAGTTCGCCTGCCATGATAGCATCATACAAATCCATTATCAGTTTGCCCGCCAGTGTTTCGCCATCAAGCATGATTTTCAAGCCATTATAGTCAGGCGGATTATGGCTGCCAGTAAGCATGACACCTGAGCCGATGCTCAAGTGATGGGTGGCAAAATAGAGTACGCCTGTTGGTACGGCTCCGATATTGATAACATCACAACCACTGGCGAGTATGCCTTGTGTAAGAGCTTGTAACAGTAGAGGCCCAGACAATCTGCCATCACGGGCGACGACGATGCTTGATTTGCCTCGTTTTTTGTTTTCTGTACCAATTGCTTGCCCAATTAGTTTTACTGCTTCTGATGTGAGGCCTTGATCGACAATTCCACGAATATCATAAGCTCGAAACATGCTCTTATCCAAAACAAAGTCTTGGTCGAGTTTGAGTCTTTTTTTGATGGGTGGTGGTTGCTCGCCATCTTGTGCTGTGGTTTGCTCATCGTTTTCATCTGCGTGGGTAATTTCGCCTGGCTTTGGAATGTGAACATAGGTCTTGGTTTGGGCTTTTTCTTGTTTAAATTCTTTGGCTTTTTTCAAGACATTCATCACGACTCCAGCAAACAACAGCAGTGAGGAGAGAAATCCAATCAATGAGGAAAAAGTGGTCATTCCTCTTAAAAAATAAAATAAAGGCTCATAGGAGTACTGCACCTGAAAGTAGCTATTGGGGATATCTATGACTTTTTTTATGGTACTATTGGATTGTGCAACTTTGCCCCATAATTTTAAATTCACCAAACTGTATTTTCCTGCACTTTGGGTCACAATGACATTGCCGAAACTGAAATCAGGTTCTTTTAAGCCTTTGAGTATAAGATTGGCTGGTAAACTTATAACCAGATAAAGGTCACGCTCATTGTTGAGGATATGAACGTAGTTAATGTATTGGTCTTTTTGTCCAAACAGATGAATTTCTGCCACGGGGTCTTTGTTTGTTTTTTTTGCCAACTTTAACATATCAAGTGTGGCATAGTTTATGGCAGGATAGGGTTGGGGCTTGATTTTTTTTAAGTTTTTATTGGAAACAAAGACTCTTGTTGTGTTTGGTATTTGCGATTTAATGGTGGCAATAAGCTTCTTTTCACTGATGTTTTTGGTGTTGGCTATGATTTTGCTAATGGCATTATTGACTGTGGCATTTAAATTTTGGAAATTTTCTTGTACTTGCTGCGAAATTTCCTCAGAGGCATCTTCTAGATTTGAGATGATGCGACTCTCTTTAAAATTGGTATATAATGTTAAAGCAAAAACAACGGTCATAATGAGTGCGGCGATTGATACAATAGCCCAAATAACCATGGTGGTTAAGTCAACTTTAACAAAACCTTTATTCTTTGATAAACGTCTTTTAATCATGTTTGATTTCCTTTTGTGTTTAGTGGGTTCCAGAATGACCAAAGCCACCTTCGCCACGTCTGCTCAAATTAAATTCATCGACAATGGCTAATTTTGTTTGCACCACTGGCACAAATACCAATTGAGCTATTCTGTCACCTGTCGCAATTAAGTAATCAGTTTTTGAGCGATTCCAGCAGGAGACATAGAGTTGTCCTTGGTAATCAGAGTCAATTAAACCAACGAGATTGCCAAGCACCAGCCCATGTTTATGCCCAAGACCAGAACGTGGTAAAATCATGGCGGCTAAGTTTTCATCATTGATGTGGATGGCTATGCCTGTTGGGATGAGCTCTGTGGTATTGGCTTTGACAACTAATGATTGCTCTATGCAGGCTCGCAAATCCATGCCTGCTGAACCGCTTGTGGCAATCGTTGGCAGTCCAAATTTAGCAATAAATTCTTTATCAAGAACTTTAACTTCTATTTCTTTCACTCAATAATCTGCTGAATTAAAGGTAGTAATTCTATCTTATTGTCATGCTTTTACCTACAACTTATGCTATTTTTCCTACAAGCTGGGTACTTTTTTCCTATTTAACAAGTAAAACTCAACGTTTATAATGCCACAATTTGAGAACAACATATGTCAATCAATCAATGGCCAATAGAAGAAAGACCAAGAGAAAGACTGCTTAAGTTTGGTGCCGCAAACCTAAGCAATGCCGAACTTTTAGCAATATTTTTACGAACAGGCATCAAGGGCAGAACGGCATTAGATTTGGCAAGAGATTTACTCAATCATTTTGGTGGCATTGATAAAATTTTAGCCGCAGACCTTAAATCATTTACCCAAATAAAAGGCTTAGGAAGTGCCAAGTTTTGTCAGTTACAAGCCACTTTGGAACTGATTAAACGACACGTCAACTGTAAAATTTCAGATGGCATGAGTTTTAACAATCAGGATGTGGCAAAAAGTTATTTGCTGAACAATTTTCCACAAACAGCTCACGAAACTTTTGCAGGAATATTGCTGGATAATAAAAACAAACTCATTGAATTTAAAATATTGTTTACTGGCACAATTAACTCTGCACAAATATACCCTCGGGTCGTGGCTCAAGCCTGTTTGCAAAAAAATGCCGCTGCCATAATCCTCGCACACAACCATCCCTCTGGCTGCCCACAACCCAGTGTGTCGGATAAAATGATTACTCAAAAATTACAAGACGTGCTTAACCTAATAGATGTGCGGGTGCTTGACCACATTATCATTGGTAAAAACACAAGCTTTTCGATGGCACAACATGGCATGATGTGATGACACTTTCGGTGTTTGACTTTACTCCAGTTCACCAAAGATAACACTTTCCTTATAGTTATCATACACCAAAGAAATCATATCGTCTTCATCATCTTCCTCCTCAATTAGCTGCAATGTTCCATTCAGGTGAAAACCATCCATTAAACGCTGACTATCATCGCCGTATAAATAATTTTCAGAACTAACGATTAAAATATAATTTGGAACTTCAGGCATTCCACCTGTCATGGGTTTTAGCTGAAATAACATTGCCCAATAGATTCCTCCAAAGTGTTTAATCCAGTCAACAACATCCTTGAGCTCATTTGCAGATAACCCATGAGGTAAAACGCGCGTTTTGTTTGTGTTGTATCTTATTTCCATAATCTTATCTGCTTTGTCAATTATATCTTCATAATACTTGGTTTTCTCGGTGTTATTTATTTTATCATAATAATTGGCTAATAATTCAGCTCCTTTATAAAGAAAATAGGGATTTTTATTCATGATTTTGTTCAAAATAGTTTCTGCCTTAACTGAGTTCGTGTCTAACATCAAACGTGTGACATTAAATAATGCCTCGATATTATTCTTATTATTCTGATACGCTTCATAATATCTTTTCAGGGCTGTTTTTTTATTATTTACAACTTCTTCTAAACGTGCGAGCTCTAAGTATTCTCCATTTAAAATAGGACGAATTGATTTAGTTTTTAACAACAAATCTCTGCGCATCATGCACGACGAAATGTATTCATGATAATGTTGCCATTGGTGGAGTATTTCTTTTTGCCAATATTCATCACATTTTGTTAAATAATGGTTTACTTTTGCACCTAATAAATTTATTGCTAAATCTTGTTTTTTTATTTTGTTTGGGAGTTTTAACTCAACTTTTAGGTGTTCGACCCGGTCTTTTAAGCTTGGATGCGTATCTCTTTTTTTTGTTCGTGCTATTTTTACTTTATCAAAATGTCCATGCAAATCCTGGGTTGAACAGTGCATGATTTTTTTACATGCCTTAATAATAATGTTTTTTGGAGGGGTAGAAAATTTCCAGCTATTTTTCCAAATCTCATTCCAGTATTCTTTTTCTATCCATTCATTAATATAGTAAGTTCGACACAATGCTGATGCCGTTGTATCAGGCGAAGTGGTTTTTGCCGCAATCTCATCCGCTTGAAATTCGTTATTTCTTTTGACGTTATAACTTAGACTGTCTAACTTATTGTAAAATTTCATATAACTGCTGCTCTCTAAGGCTTCTTGCGAACCACCATTTTCAAAATAATCACATTCAAAATGATGTAAACCAATATAAAGACGATAAATAAAATTTGAAAAATTAGCGTGGTCTTTTGATATGTGTCCTAACTCATGAGCAATAATGCTTTTAATTTCACTTGCACTTAATGTTGCTAACAACTGAATACCAATAGAGAGGTAATGTGTTTTTACTGGGCTTCTCCATGTGCGGTATGAAGAAACTGATGCATTTAGATCAGAGACTAAAAATATTTTTTCTATTTTTGGAGTATTGATTTTTTCAACCAATTTGCTCACTACATCAAACAAAGGTGTATCATTGGTTAATTCAACTCCATCTGGCACTTCAAAATTAAAAAATACTGGTCTCAAATAATAATAAAGTAGGTAAATAAAAGTACTGATTCCAATAAGAATAGCTAATTGTAGTTTACTTAAAAAAACTTCGTATTTCCAAAAATAATAAGCAACGGCACTTACCAAAACTATTATAAGAAGTATAAAAAAAACAACTTTGCTTGCATATTTGATTAAAAATCTTTTAATTTCTTTAATCTCTTTTTCAACTATGTCATCTTTTGAAGTCGTATGAATTTGATCAGTTTTAAGCATAAAAATAAGTCCTATAGCTATTGGGTTTAAAGATAGAATTTGCAATTTATGCTTAACAGTTTAGCTTAATTACTGCTGATAACAAAGCATTTTAACCCAAATTCAACCTTAGTAAGAACTTTCCTACAAGAATGGCATTAATTCAGCCCCAACACTAAGGCAACACCCGAAATGGTGATTAAAACACCAATGATTTTTCGCTTATTCATTTTTTCGCTTAATAACAACCATGACAAAAGTAAAATAAAGATTGATGCCGTTTCATTTAAGATAGATGCAATTGATGCTGAGGTGTATTTGTAACCTGCCACCCAAACCATCATCGACAGATATTGTCCAATAAATGTTCCTATTATCAACCATCTTCCGCCTTTGGCTTGAATGACATGCAGCATTGACAAGGGTTTTCTTAAAATCACACCGTAGAGAACCATGCTTAAAAAACCGCCCAATGAACGAATAAGAATGATCCAAAAAAAGGGCAATTCATGGCTGACTGGCTTGATGATAACTATCCCCAAAGCGGTAAAAAAAACTGCCAAAACGGCATAAACGAAACCTTTTATTGGTGGATGTATGCCAATGAGGCTTTTTTTTCTAAAGCCAACAACCAATACACCGACTAAAACAATCATCATGCCAATATACTGCCAAAATTGTAATTTTTCACCCAAATACAAGAACGATAAACTCACCACAAATGGACTGTATAAACTTCCAGTAACGCCAGTGAGGCTTGCACCAATCAATTGCAAAGCACGTAAATAAAACAAATCCGCTAGCATAATGCCAACAAATCCACTGAAAAAGATAACCGAAAATTGTTGCCAATTAGTGGTCGGAAGCGAAGTTCCCTCCCACACTAGAACGGTAGGAATCATAAGCACGAGCACAAATGCCGATTTAAAAAGATTCATTTCATAGGCATTAAAATGTTCCCCTGCTCGCTTATAAAATATGACCGCAAATGCCCACAACAAGGCACACAACAAAGACAAAAACTCTCCTAAACCCATCATTTTTTGGAGTTAGGTGAAATAAACTCGGCTAAAAGTTGAAACTCTTTGGCACGTGAGCTGCCTTTTCGCCAGACCAAGCCAATTTCTCGATACGCCTGATTATCCAGTGGCAAAAGCTGCAAACCTGACTCTTGTACCAACGCACTAGACAAAGACATTTTTGGCAAATAAGTAATACCGCTATCACTTTTCACCATTTCTATAAGGGTCAAAATACTGCTGGCAGAATATTTGCTGACATTATTATAGCTGCGTAATTTACATGCACTCAAAACATGTTCACGCATACAATGTCCATCTTCCAGCAAGATAACACTTTCGTCAATTGGCTCGATTTTGCCTTTACTTTTTTTTATGTTTTTACTGTTTTCAACGTACGCTAGATAAAAATCATCTTTAAAAAGCGGATAAGTAGAAATATTTTTCAAAGCATAAGGCAGTGCCAGAAGCAAAACATCTATATCGCCACTCATCAGTTTGTTGTACAAATTCTGGGTAATGTCCTCGTACAAAATCAATTCCAGCTGCGGGTGTTTTTTTTCAATTGAGCTCATAAATTCTGATAAAATAAAAGGCGCAATGCTGGGAATAATGCCCAGTGCCAATTTTCCTGACAAAGGTTGTTTATTGCCTTGGGCAATTTCAATCAAGTTACGCAATTCTTGCAAGACAATTTTGGCATGTCTGTAGGTTTCTTTGCCTAAATTGGTTACGGTTACGGATTTATTGGTTCTGTCGACCAAGTGACCTTGCAGAATATTCTCCAATTCTTTTATGGCGACCGAAAAAGCCGATTGCGAGACAAAACAGCTAGCAGCGGCTTGCCCAAAATGATTATGTTCGACTAAGGCAATAAAATACCTGAGTTGTTTGATGGTTGGATAATGCATAAAACAGATTGATAGTGATAGAATAATCGTTATTTTATCACTAACTTGCTTTGTTACTCAATAAAATCATTGCAGGAACTGCTATAATGTGCTTTTTTTAAAATGAACACCTACCCTTTTGAAACACTTTTTTCTTATCAGTCTATTTTTTTTAAGTGCCTGCGGTACTGACAACATGGATGCCCAAACGCAACATCAAGTTTTCGCTTATTCAGGCAAATTACTCAGTGATAAAGAACAATCCAGCAGCTCAGATTTACCCCAAGTGCAGCAATACGCTCAAAGGATAAAAAAGTCTTTGCAGCAAAATCCTCCCGTGCTGGTGCTTGCAAAAGCTGATTTTAAAGACCTCTTAGCCCATGAAGCCCAACTCATTGCCCTGAAAAATCCACAGTTTATTCGCTTTACGCATGAGGAAAAAAGCGGCTTGCCCTTACGCAATGAAATCATGACGGTACGAAAATTATTAGCATCGGATATTTCCGATACCACTCATAAAAGCCTAAATATCTGCCAACAAAACTGCTATCGTGTAGAGATGTATAATTTTTATTACAACATGTCAAGCGTTGCTTTTGTCGATATGAAACTCAAACAAGTCATTGCCATCAACAATTATTCCGATGCCCAACCTGATTTGAACAACAACTTAACCCAACTGGCTATTGCCATTGCTAAACATTCAGACGTGGTTAAAACCGAACTAAAAGGTGAAAACCTCAATCCTACCATGGCACAGATTAAGACTTCATTAAAAAACTCACGTTGTGAACGCTCCCATCATCTGTGCGTTGCTCCGACTTTTGTGGTTGCTGATAAAGCCTTGTGGGCGATTGTTGATTTAACCGATGGTGATTTGGTTGGTACACGTTGGAGCGAGTTAGGCGAAAGTGGTCCGCCTATTCAAATTACCGAAAGACAACTGGAAAACGAATTTGTTTTCCGTGAATTTTGTGAGCAAACGCGGCATTTTTCCCAAGGTGACTGGCAATTTGATTACCAAATTACCACTTCTGACGGCATGGAACTTACGCAAGTGAAATACAAAGATAAAGTGGTGATGAATTCGGCAAAATTACTGGATTGGCATGTCAGTTATTCCAGTCGCGAAGGGTTTGGCTATTCCGATGCTATTGGCTGCCCACTGTTTTCCTCTGCTGTCGTCATTGCCTATGATGGTCCACAAATAAAAAACATAATACATAAGGATGAGGAAATAGGCTTTGCTTTTATTCAAGATTTTCGCCAACCACCGTGGCCAACACCGTGCAATTATCGTTATGAGCAAAGATTTGAGTTTTACCATGATGGTCGATTTCGAGTCGCTGCGGCGGACTACGGTCGCGGTTGCGGTACCGATGGCACTTACCGACCCATCATGCGAATTGACTTAGAGGTGGATAAAAATAATGAACAATTTGCCCAATGGGATGGACAAAAGTGGCGAAAGTGGCAGCAAGAACAATGGCATTTACAAAATTCAGAGACAAAATTCACTGCTCAAGGTTACTTGTTTAAATTCACCAACAAGGACAACAAAGGCTTTTATATCGAGCCCAATCGCGGACAATTTAACGATGGCTCAAAGGGTGATTTTGCTTTCAGTTATATTTCAGTCAATCATGCCACTAAGGACGAAGGTGCCAATGATATGATGACCTTGGGTTCGTGCTGCAATACCGATTTTAGGCAAGGTCCTGAACAGTTTATCCAACCCGCTGAAAAACTCATCAACAACAATCTGGTTTTGTGGTACGTGCCACAAATAAAAAACAATGGTAGCAAAGGTCAAGAATATTGCTGGGCTGATACCGCTGTTGAAAATGGCATTAAAAAAGTCAATGTCTGGCCTTGTTATGCTGGAGCCATGTTTGTACCGACTGATTTATGAAAACAAAACTGCTCATACTTATCATTGTTGCCGCAGCAATAGGGCTGTTTAGTTACTGGTACGGGCAGAAAAAAGAGACGGTGATAAGCCACAAACTGCCGCCACAGTTCAAACTAGGCTTGGTGAATGAATGCCGTAAAATTCCTAAATTTATTACTCAATTAAATATGCAACAACCGGCGATTGATTCCAAACAACAATCTCATGCAGGAGGAATTTTGATTCGAGATGTTGCCACCAATCGCACATGGCAACATCCTTCCTGGCAACAATCGGGCTATTTGGCTGGTTTTGACCGCGACAAAAAAGGCAATCTTTATGTCGCTCCCTTACCGTATGTGAGTTTAACCGATAACCCGCCACAAAAGCAGAACCAAATTTATAAAATAGATGCCAACTCTGCTCAGATGGAGCTTTTTTTGAAGATGCCTTCTGGCGAAATACCAGATAACAAAAATCCCTTTGGCACGATGGGATTGTTTTATGATTGTGACACGAACTCTTTGTATGTTTCATCATTGGCAGGATCGAAACCACGAGCAGAAAAAGGTGTTATTTACCAAATAGATTTAGCCAGTAAAAAAGTCGTTTCGCAACTGGCACAAACCGATGCTATTGGCATTGGCGTTTTCAACACCTTAAAAGGCAAAAAACTCTATTTTGGTTCGGCTCGCTCGCCTCATGTTTATTCCGTCTTGTTGGATGAGAACGGTCATTTTATTGGAAAAAAACACTACGAATTTTCCTTATCAACCATTCAAGGCGGTGACAGCACCGTGGTTAAAAAAATGATTTTTTCCAAGCAAAAGGGCAAGTTTGTCATGACATTAAAGGAAACCGAGTTTGGCTTTCGCCTGTTAGCGGAGAACAATCTTAACCGAAAAAAATACCACTTCCACTACAGTTTAGCAGCCGATAAGTGGACGTTTTTTGCACTCAGTAGAGAATAATGAAGGCCCTTTGTTTTATCTTTATAGCCCTTTTATGTTCGTGCGACAGCACAAAAGAGCCGCCAATTGATGGCAAAAAACTGTTTCATTCCACCCATATTGGCAAAAATCATGTTATTGGTTGTATTGCCTGTCATAGCACCGCCACAAATGTTCAAACTGTTGGGCCATCTCTATACAACCTTAAAGCAAGAGCTGGTCTTTTGGTTAAAAACATGAGTGCTAAAGCGTATGTTTATCAATCCATAACCAACCCTGATGCCTATATAGTCAGTGGTTATACGCCTGCGGTTATGTTTGCCCACTACAAAGATGAATTAAGCGAGTTGGAAATTCAAGCTTTGGTTAGGTATTTATTAAGTTTGTAAGCCATCCAAGTAGAGAGGGATAATATCTTCAGGCAATTTTAGCAAGGAGGCATCTTCTCCAGGCCAGGCTTTGGCTCGAAGTTGTGTCTTTATTGGCGGTGGGGTGATGGTCTTGACTTTTATCTGTGCCGCTTGGGATTCTTGTGCCAGAATTTTGGCAAAATGGGCAATGCCCGCTTTGGCAACGCCGTAATTACCCCAATAGGCTTTTTCAATGGTGGAAAAATCCTCCAAAGTGAAGATGATTGTCCCATGTGTTGCGGCCAATAAAGGCAACAATGCTTGGGTCAAAAAAATAGGCGAGTTAAGGTTGATTTGCATCTCTTTTAACCAACGCGTGGGTTCATAATGCACGATTTCCGTCAAACCACTGAATTCAACCGCCGTGTGAATTAAGCCATCTAGTTGTCCAAGATTTTTTTCAATACTTTTGGCAAATTGATAAAAGTCATCAGGCGTAGCACCGACCAAATCCATCGGATAAAGCAAAGGCTCTTTGCCGCCTGCTTGGATGATTTTATCGCACATGATGTTTAATGAACGTGGATTTTTATCCGTGAGAATGACATCAGCTTGCAGTTGGCACAGTTTTAAGCCAAGAGAAGAACCAATGCCGCCGCAAGCACCCGTGAGTAGAATGGTTTTGCCTACAAAATCTTGCTTGAAACTAGCAGGCATTGTCTATCATTTGCATGGTTTTTTCTTCAACTTCTTGAGCCACCGCCTGCAATTGTGGATTATCCGACAGCGATGCCAGCATTTTGTCAGGCTTTATCATGCCAATAAAAATTTTGCTGTTTTCGCTGTAAACTGATATTCTACAAGGCAAAGCCATATTCAGTCGCATGTCAACTGTCATAACCGTATTGGCATGTTTTGGATTACACACTTCTAACACTTTGCACTCTTGACTAAAATCTTGCCCTTTGCTACGCAGAGTTTCGCCAATATTGTGCACATGCAACACGCCAAATCCTAAGGCTACGACTTGTTCTTCTAAATCACTGACGGCTTGTGCAAATGGTTTATTTGTTGGTTTGATATAATACATAGTTGTTCTCTTTAATTTTTTTGGTTTTTGTTAATTATTGTTGGATTTGTGAGTGGTAATTACTCAAACAAATCGGCTTGCACGGCATTTTGCGGTTTCAATCCCAGCCATTGCCACGTTTTTTTGGTTGCTTGTCTGCCACGGGAAGTACGAATGATGTAACCTTGTTGAATAAGATAAGGTTCGACCACATCTTCTATGGTTCCCCGTTCTTCGCTCAAGGAAGCGGCAAGTGAGTTGATGCCAACTGGCCCGCCATCAAATTGTTGTACCATGGTTTGCAATAAGCGTCGATCCATTTCATCCAAGCCATTTTCATCAACCTGTAACATGGTCAAAGCCAAATTTGCAATAGCGGCGGTAATGGTGCCATCACCTTTGATTTCGGCATAATCTCGTACTCGGCGTAACAAGCGGTTGGCAATGCGTGGCGTGCCTCGTGCTCGTTTGGCTATTTCGATACAGCCATCGTTATCGCTTTGGATGTTCAAAATACGTGCCGAACGGGAAACTATTTCGGTTAGTTCACTGACATTATAAAACTCCAGCCGTTGCACAATACCAAATCGGTCTCGTAAGGGCGAAGTTAATAAACCCGCTCGTGTGGTGGCTCCAATTAAAGTAAAAGGTGGCAGGTCCAGTTTGATGGAACGAGCCGCCGGCCCCTCACCAATCATAATATCAATTTGAAAGTCTTCCATCGCTGGGTAGAGAATTTCTTCAACATTGGCAGATAGGCGATGAATTTCGTCAATAAATAGCACATCATGTGGTTGTAAATTGGTCAATAAAGCGGCTAAATCGCCTGCTTTTTCTAT
This sequence comes from uncultured Alcanivoracaceae bacterium, assembly GCA_964594435.1. GTDB lineage: Bacteria > Pseudomonadota > Gammaproteobacteria > Xanthomonadales > Marinicellaceae > NORP309. The sequence continues at coordinate 909 of CAZQMH010000048.1, read as the reverse complement.
CACTGGCCCTGAGGTTTGTCGCATGGAAACGCCTAATTCATTGGCAATCACATTGGCAATAGTGGTTTTACCAAGACCAGGTGGTCCAAAAACCAACACATGGTCTAATGCCTCACTTCTTCTACGAGTCGCTTCAATAAATAACGCCATTTGTTCTTTGACGGGTACTTGCCCAAGGTATTGTTCGAGATTTTGGGGGCGAATACTGGCTTCAATTAAACTTTCTTGTTCGTTTTCAAATTCCGCCGAAATCAGTCTTTCTTCATCCATCATGTGGCTCCTTTGTGTTGCAAGCAAAGCCGAATAATCTCCTCAGCACTCATGTCATCTCTGGCGAATTGTTTAATCAGGGTATTGACCTCTTGCGGTCGAAAACCTAAGGATTGCAGTGCAATTAACGCCTCTGATTGTGCGGTAGCTGGCATGGCATTGAGTTTGGCGGCTTGTGCATTGGCACCGGGCAAAGAAATATCATCGCTGGCAACATCGCCCAGTTTGTCCCGCATTTCGATAATTAAGCGTTGTGCGGTTTTTTTGCCAATACCTGGTACTTTAACGATTGCCATCACATCTTGGGCTTGGATAAATTGCACAAATTCAGTGGTTGACATGGTTGATAACACGGCCAAGGCTGATTTTGCGCCAATACCATTGACTTTTAGCAACTTGCGAAACAATTCTCGCTGTTGCAAATTATTGAAGCCATATAAAATTTGGGCATCTTCCCGCACCAACATATGTGTGATGATGGTGACTTCGCTGTGTAGCTCTGGCAGTTCAAAAAAAACACGAACCGGTGCCTCGATTTCATAACCCACACCATTAACATCAACCAACATTATCGGCGGGTCTTTGTGCAGCAAAGTGCCTTTAATACGACCTATCATTTATATTAAGCAAAATAAAAAA
>CAZQMH010000047.1:0-13792 GCA_964594435.1 uncultured Alcanivoracaceae bacterium | reverse complement strand
TGGCTGAAAAAAGCACGCCTGTAAGCCATGTTTGTGGGATTTTGTTACGGATGGTGTTGGCAAAGACCATGCCTAAAATAATACCAATGACCAAAGGGCTGATGGCTAAAGTTTTGATGTGTGGAATTTGGGCAATAATAGTCGCAACTGTGGCTATGAGTGCGACCAATAGAATACCGAAAAGTTTTGCGATTGACATATTTTTGCGATGTGTGATTTAGTAACCGTGTAAAACGCGAACACGTAAGGTGCCATTAATGGCTTTTAATTCTTTTTTTAAGTCCTCAATTTTGCCACTTTCAACATCCATGATGACATAACCAATTTCACCAGCTGTTTGTAGATGCAAGGCGGTGATATTCATGCCGTGTTTGCTAAAAACATGGTTGACTTGCTCTAACATACCTGGTTTGTTTTCATGAATATGCATAATTCGTGATTGCTTTTGGCATAATTCAGGTAAAGACACTTGAGGAAAATTAACAGCAGATGAAGTGGTGCCATTGTTGGAGTATTTCAATAATTTATGTGCCACTTCATTGGCAATATTGACCTGTGCTTCTAAGGTTGAACCACCAATATGTGGGGTGATAATGACTTGGTCGTAGTCTTTTAGTTGCGAAACAAAAGGATCATTGTTGCTGGCTGGTTCTTGAGGAAAAACATCAAGTGCCGCACCGATGATTTTGCCAGAGTCTAATGCCTGGATTAAATCTTCAATAATGACCACATCACCACGAGCCGCATTTATCAGGTAGCTGCCATCACGCATTTTGTCCAATTGAGCTTTACCTATCATGTTTTTTGTGGATGGTGTTGATGGAACATGCAGGCTGAGCACATCGACTTTTGCCAATAATTCGTTTAATGATGCCGTGTTTTTGGCATTTCCCATTGGTAATTTGTTTTCGATATCATAAAAATAAACTTTCATGCCTAAAGATTCGGCAATAACACCCAATTGTGAGCCAATATGTCCAAATCCAACTATGCCAAGCTTCTTGCCACGAATTTCAAAGGAATGGCTGGCAGTTTTTTGCCATTGCCCACGATGAGCGGCAGCATTTTTTTGCGGAATACCACGCATGAGAAAAATAATTTCAGCCAAAACCAGCTCCGCAACCGAGCGGGTATTGGAAAAAGGTGCATTAAAAACGGGAATGCCTTGGTTTCGAGCATATTCCAAATCAATTTGGTTGGTGCCAATGCAAAATGTGCCAATTGCCATTAATTTGTTACAGGCATCTAAGATTTCTTGAGTGACTTGGGTGCGTGAACGTATGCCCAAAATATGAGCATCACTTAATAGTTCTTTTAATTCTGATTTGTCGGGCGTGCCTTTGAGGTAATGAATAGTGTTGTATCCATCTTTTTTGAAGGTTTGTTCGGCAAGCGGATGCACGCCTTCTAATAAAACAACCTTGATTTTCTCTTTACTTAATGACAGTTTGCTCATAATCTTGGATAATTGGCACTTTAAAAACGCCTATTGTAAACTGCCGATGGAAAATCACGAAATTTTAAAGCAAATTAAATTAGAATTGTCTAATATAGAGTTCAGCACCGATGTTCAAGACACAAAAGTCTATGGGCAAGATTGGACTCGATTCGCCACTGTTGCTTGTGCGGGAGTTTTTTTTCCCAAAACAATTCAGCAAGTACAGGAGATTGTGCGATGTGCAAATCGACTTAATTTTAAGCTCGTTCCATCAGGTGGTCGTACCGGTTACAGTGGTGGAGCGGTGGCAAGTGAGAATGAATTTGTTTTATCAATGGATAAAATGCGTAAAATCATTGACTTTAATGCCGATGATGCACAAGTTACCGTGCAAGCGGGCGTGATTACCGAACAATTACAGAATTTTGCCCAACAAAAGGGCTTGTTTTATCCAGTGGATTTTGCTTCCAGTGGTTCCAGCCAAATTGGCGGCAATATAGCCACTAATGCGGGTGGTATTCGTGTATTGCGTTATGGTTTGACCCGAAATTATGTCGCAGGTTTAACCATCGTCACCGCAGGTGGTGAAGTTTTATCGTTAAATCATGGTTTGGTTAAAAATGCCACAGGTTATGATTTGCGGCACTTAATCATTGGTTCTGAAGGCACGCTTGCCATAATTGTTGAAGCAACTTTGCAATTAATCAAGCCACCTGTCGAACAATCGGTCATGTTGCTGGCATTGAACTCAATGGATGCTGTTATGCGAGTTTTTAGTTTGGCAAAAGAGTCGCTGACACTTTCAGCTTATGAATTTTTCACCGATATTGCCTTAAAACATGTGTGCCAACATCGCCAACTTGAAAAACCTTTCGCCGATACGGCACCGTGTTATGTTTTGTGTGAGTTTGATGAAGATGAGCCAGCGGTGATGGCGTTTTTTGAGGCTGGTATGGAAAATGGAGATATTGTTGATGGCGTTATTTCTCAATCGCGTGAACAAGCGGCACAATTTTGGCAATACCGCGAAGGTATAAGTGAATCGATTGCACATTTTTCACCGTATAAAAATGATATTGCCGTGAAAGTTTCTGCTGTGCCTGAATTTATGCAAAAACTTGATGTTTTGGTTGCAAAATATTATCCACAATTTGAATTGGTTTGGTTTGGTCATATTGGTGATGGCAATTTACACCTTAATATAATCAAACCCCAAACCTTGAGTATCGCTGAGTTTAAGGCAGAATGTGAAACAGTCAATCAACATGTGTACGGTTTAATCCAGGCAATGAATGGCAGTATCTCTGCTGAACATGGTGTTGGGATGATTAAGAAGCCTTTTTTAAGTTATTCTAGAAGTGAGGCAGAAATACAACTGATGCGTGGAATGAAAAATGTGTTTGATCCTAAGAATATCTTAAATCCTGGTAAATTATTACCCACATCTTGATGCGGCTAAAGTGACTTCCGTTAGCCGCTCTTAGCACACAGATTCACGGTTGTGGCTGCTTCCTTCCGGACCTGACCAAGTCCACCGCTAGCTGTTGCTAAGTGACCAACGAAAGTCGAAGCGTATTATCTATGAAAGTGTTTTATTAAACAAGTTCTGTTTGCAAAATTTTCTTTAAAAGTGGAATTGTGAGCTGTTTTTTTTCCGACAAGGTGATTTGGTCGAGTTTTTTTAGCAATTGCGTGAGAAAAGACATGTTCATCGAACAGTTTTTCTCAATATATTTTAAAATAACCGAACTGATAGTCAGCCCTTTTTGATGAGCTTGTTGCTGAAAGACAAGCAAGGCATCTGTGCGTTCTAAAGCTAGTAATTCATGCGTTCGACCAGATTGCAAGCGTGAAATTAAATCGGGCAGTTGCCACTTTGGGTCGTTGTTGGAGAGGGTGCTGGCAATTATTATTTTTTTCTCCCCTTGGCGTATTTCATTTATCCAATAAAACAGGGCTTCCTCAAGCTGCTGATTGCCAGCAATGCTCTGAGCGTTATCAAGACAGATGCAATCAAACATTTCAATAAGGCTGATATTTTGTCTGTCATTTAATTGTTGGTAATCAATAATGACGGCTTTTTGCTGTTTTAGTTTTAAGGCAATGGCATTTAAAAGATGTGTTTTGCCGCTGCCATTTGCCCCCCAAAGGTAAAACAGACTTTGTCTTGAGTTTAAGAAATCATGCAGTGAGTTTATGGAAGTGCTGTTTTTTGCGACTAAAAAGTTTGCAAATGATGGCACTGAGCAGTTTTTAAAGTTCAGTGGTAATTGCGGGCTAAAGTCATTCATTCTTTTCTTTTTTCATTGCTTTTTTGCTGGTTTTTTTCTTGCTTGTCTTTTTGGTCTTTTTTTTGATTGTGCTGGCTTTTGTCAGTTCTGTATTTTCTTTGTTGCTTAAAGTTATTTCTTGTTCATCGCCATAAATTTTACTTTGCAGATAATTTTGATGAGCAAATTTAAGTAAAACCATAACCACCGCCGCAATGGGCAAACCAAGCAAAATGCCAACAAAACCAAACAATTGACCGCCAGCAAGCACCGCAAAAATCACCGCAACAGGGTGTAAACCTATTTTATCACCGACCAAAAGCGGGGTTAAAACCATGCCTTCAAGTAATTGACCCACACCAAAAACAATTAATACATAAACCACATAAGTGGGGTCGCCAAATTGAACAATGGCAGAAATAACCCCAACCACCATGCCCGTAATCGCACCAAGATAGGGAATAAAAGAAACAATACCCGCTCCCATGCCGATTAATAAGGATAAATCCAGTCCAATTATCATTAAACCAATGGTATAAATCATGCCTAAGGCAAGCATGACGGAAAATTGACCACGTAAAAAAGCACTTAAAACATCATTGGATTCTTTAGCGAGTTTGGCTATGGTTGGGTAAACGGGTCGTGGTAAGAGTTCGCCAACGCGTGCGGTTAAAATGTCCCAATCTCGTAACAAGTAAAAGGTAACCACAGGAATAAGGATAATATTCATCAACCAATTAACCACCACAACACTGCTTTTGGATAAAGACGCCAGCAGAACTTTTGCGATACCACCGGCTTCATTCCAATGGGTTTTGAGTAAACCAGATATTTCTGAAATATTAAAAACATCGGTTTGAATGCCGAATTTGTCTTTGAGCCACGGTGTCAGGTTGTCGCTTAGGTATTGAAAATATTTGGGTAAATTGGTGATTAAACTGGTGATTTGGGATTCAAGAGCAGGGATTAATAGCAGTAATATCAAAAAAGTTATTAATATTATTACCAAAAAAACCACCACAACCGACAGTGTTCGTGATAATTTCCAGCTTTCTAATTTGTCAGCAAATGGATCAAACAGATAAGCTATCAAGGCACTTACGGCAAAGGGTGTCAAAATTGGAGATAACAAGTAAATAAAGATGCCTAACAATAAAAAGACAGTTAAATAGAACCAGCGATTGGTATTTTCAAACATTTATTTTTTCTCCTGCATTATTTTTTCGTTTTCTCTCACAGCTTTTCTGCCCCAATAATATACATAATGAATACCACTTGCAACAGTGAAGAAAGTCACTAAATAAATTAAAGTGTTTAAAACGACTGGTTCAAATTGATAAAGTGAATAATGGGCTAAAAAAACAACTATCAATAAGAGTTGTAAAACGGTGTTAAATTTACTCAATAAACTGGGCTTGGCTTTTTTAACTTTAACGATAGAAAAATGGTAAATGGTTGCCCCTGTTATGATGATAATATCACGAGCGAGAACCAAGATTAGCAACCAGTTGGGAATGATGTTTTGCACGGCAAAAACCATGAAACAACACAACATCATAAATTTATCCGCAATAGGGTCTAACACACCACCTAACCATGTCTCCCAGCCAAATGTTTTGGCTAAAAAGCCATCAAGTAAATCGGAAAAAGCAGAAGCCATAGCGACATAAAAAGCCACTTCGTAATTTTTTTCCAGCATAAGCCAAACCAATGGAATCATGGCAAAAATTCTGCCTATTGTAATTGCATTGGGTAAATAGCTTAGCCAATTCATGTTTTAACCGTCTGATTTTAGGAAAAATTCAAGTTTATTGATGGCATGATTTTCATCGGCGATAAGAATATCATCGGCATTAAGCATGTTGATGAGTGTTGTGGTGTTGACCAGTAAGTCCATAGTGAAAACCAGCTGGTGTTTGCTTGCTGTTATCATGGTTTTGTTGTCAATTATGGCTAATTCATCCAAATACGCCATGGTTTTTAATACATCATCGTAGTTATTGATGTCTTTGACCACAAAATGTACGGTTTGATTTTGCAAACTACTGGCAGGAATTTGGTAAGCACTGGTCAATTTTCGAGCCACATCTGCCATAATGGATAAATAGATATTTTCTATTTTGTCAGGAGCCTCTTGCACATAATTAATGTCAACATCGGTGTTTTTTATAACCAGACCTGTCCGAATTTTGAGAAAATCTTCCTTTTGTTTGATAAAAAGCATCAAGCTGTGTTTTTTGTGGTATTTTTCTTTGCTTTGGATAATGGCTTTATAGGCGAGATTTTTAATTGATTGTGGCGAAACCTGTAATTTGTCGTCGTCATCCAGTTTGGGATAAAACAATTCAATGCCAAAAGTCTTCGCCCAGTGCTGTAGCCAGTATTGTGCGACTTCATTGTTGAAAGCGTAAACAATTTCTTCTTTTTCGTCTTGTAATTGTGTTTGGGCTAACCACAACATTATTTTGCGTTTGTTAGCAGGCACAAAAGAAAAATGAGCTTGAGCCATGACCGATTGAATGAATTTTTCCTTCATTAAGACATGAAACCAATATTTGTATGGGCTTTGTGGGTCGATAGCTTTGGCTTTTATTTTTTCAAAATACGAGCGTTTTATGCCCGCTTTGATATTTGTTTGTAAAAACACAGGGTTTTTAAGTATGCGGGTGACTTCTATGCCCGTATTATTGGCTAAAATTTGGGCAAATGCCTGTTTGAGTTTTAGCTTGTCGTTGGCATTGGTATCTGTTGCCAAAATTGCTGTTTGCGGCACCACTTCCATGCGTGCTTGTACAGGATTAATCAAGCAGACAAATAGAAAAAAACTTACTCGTAATAAAAACACATCAATTCTCTACAATCAAATGGTTGCTATTATCGCTAATAATTTTGCAAAAACATAGAACTAAGGTCATTAATTCTTTGTTTTTTAGCTTGACTTGACTTATTTAGGTTTGCTTTGGCTTAGTTTGTTTTTTATGGCAACTAAAATTGCGAGAACAAAAAAGGCACCAGGTGGTAAGATGGCGATTAAAAAACCTTGGTAGTTTTGTAAGATTTGCCAATGCAAAGCATAGCCAAAATCCCCAAATAAGAGCTGAGCTTGGCTAAACAAACTGCCGTTGCCAATGATTTCACGAATGGCACCTATGACGATCAGCACCAAGGCAAACCCCAGTCCTGTAAAAAATCCATCTTTTAAAGCCAGCCACACACCATTTTTTGCCGCAAAACTCTCGGCTCGTGCCATGATAATGCAGTTGGTGACAATTAAGGGAATAAAGATGCCCAGTATAAGATAGAGTTCATGAAAATAAGCGTTCATGAACATTTCCAAAGCACTCACGACACTGGCAATAATGAGTACAAAGACTGAAATTCTGATTTCTTTGCTTAAAATAGGTTTGCTTAAAGCGACCAAGGTGTTGGTAAGTGTGAGCGTAAAAACGGTAGCAATTGCCAAGCCCATAGCATTAATAAGGGAATTTGAAACCGCCAATAATGGGCATAAACCTAATAGTTGCACTAAAGCAGCATTGTTGTCAATCAATCTTTTGCGGATAAAGCCACTCATAAATTATTCTCCTTGGTGTATTTTTCAGCATAAAGTAGGGCGTTTTTAATGGCAGCAACAACGGCTCTTGGGGTGATTGTTGCTCCAGTTAATTGGTCAAAATCACCACCGTCTTTTTTGACTTTCCATCGTTCGCTTGTTGGGTTTAATAAGGATTTTTTGGGGAATTGGGTCAGCCAGTTGCTTTTGTTGCTTACTATCAAATCACCAAGTCCTGGTGTTTCGTGTTGTTCTATGATTTTTACCGATGTTATCTCGCCATTGATTGTTATGCCAATCATTAAGTCAATATCACCCGCATAACCGTTGCGGGCGGTTACTGGAATTGCCAAGACGCTCAATTTGCCATTTTTGGTGCCGATGTACAGTGGCTGTTCTTTTCTGTGTCCTAGTAATTTTGGCTGAAAAATTGTTTGTTTGTTTAGGGTGATGTCATTGTCGTGTAGGGCGTTTGGAATTAATGATTTGAGGCTGTCTAATAAACGCATTTTTTTTTGCAAAGCTATCTTGTCATGTGTTAAATGCTCACTTAACATCAGTAAGCCACTGCTTATAAGTGTCACAAAAGCTAAAATCAGTGGTATTTTAATAAAATTCTGCATGCTAGTTTTGCCCAAAGGCTTTGGGGATGGTTAATCTATCAATTAAAGGTGCAGACATGTTCATCAGCAAAACGCCAAAGGCAACACCATCAGGAAAATTGCCAAATTCACGTATCAAAACGGTCATTATTGCCACACCTGCTCCAAAAATCAGTTGCCCTTTATGACTGGAACAGCCTGTTGTTGGGTCGGTGGCAATAAAAAAGGCTCCAAGCATGAGTCCGCCTGAAAAAATATGTTGTAATGGGCTGATATAATGATCGGCATCAAAAATATTAAACAGCAAGGAAAAGGCAACGGTGGTTAAAATAACCGCAGCCGGTACTCGCCACGTGATGATGCGATTGAAGATTAAGAATACTCCGCCTAAAAAATAGAAATTTGCCACCCATTCCCAGCCTAGGCCACCAAAATCACCAAATACGGTTTCGGTTTTAATTTCGCTTTGTGAGAGTCCTTGGGAGATGCCTGATTTTATTAAATCCAGCGGTGTGGCTTGGGTAATGCTGTCGAAATCAACCGCATTTGGGAAGCTGTTGAGAAAAATGGCAGACAAGTTTTCAACGATGCTCATGCTGTAGGGATTAATTGATTGTGCAGGAATCCAATGGCTCATGGCTTGCGGAAAAGAGATTAAGACCACAACAAAGCCAAGCATGGCAGGATTAAAAATATTTTGTCCCAATCCGCCAAAGAGGTGCTTAGCGACGACGATGGCAAAAAATAGGCCAATAAAACTAATCCACCACGGTGCAATGGGTGAAATGCACAGGGCGAATAAAATAGCCGTGACAACAGCAGAATAATCGCTTAAGAATAATTTAATAGGTTTGTTTAACAACTTTAAACTGACCGCTTCAAACGCTAAAGCCCAAGCGATACAGAGGGTGAGCTGAATGATGATGCCAGTTCCAAAAAAATAAATATGGGCAAAAATAGCAGGCACCAAAGCCAACCAAACCTTGAGCATGACTTTGGCAACCGTATTTTGGCTGGGAATATGTGGTGCACCTTCGGTGTTGAGGGTTTCAGTCGTCATTGTTTTTCTCAGAGGCAAGTTTTTCGTTTTGAATATCGTTTTGATTATCGTTTTGCTTATCGGCAGCTGCGTTTGCCGCTTGTTTGGCTTGTTTGGCTTGTGCGATACGCTGCATGGTGGCATCCAGTTCTTGTTTTATCTTTTCACTGTCGCTGGTACGTTTTCGTACGCGTTTACGTTTGGCGGCTCGTTCGGATTTGAGTCGAGCCAAGCGTGCTTCTCGTTGCTCGTGTCGAGTTTGTGAAGTATCTGATTTTTGGCGTTTGTAATCTAAATAGTTGAGTTCGGACTTGGCATAACGGTAATAATCGACCAATTTTATTTGTGAAGGGCAAACCCAAGCACAGGCTCCGCATTCGATACAGTCAAACAGGTGGTGTTGCCGAGCTTTTTCCAAATTATCACCTTTGATATACCAATGCAATTGCTGTGGTAATAAGTGGGCAGGGCAGACGTTGACACATTCTCCACAACGAATGCACGGCAATAATTGACCGTAATGTTGGGTGTTTTCTTCGCTCAATGCCAAAATACAATTGCTGGTTTTGTCGATGGCTATGGTGGTTGTGGGCATGGCATAACCCATCATGGGTCCGCCGATGACCAACCGGTGCGTTGTTTCAGGTTTGTAGCCTGATTGTTCGAGCAAGTGTTTTATGGGCGTGCCGATGGCGGCGATGTAGTTTTTGGCAGTGGTTACCGTGTCGCCTGCGACGGTTATTAAGCGTTCAACCAAGGGTTTTCCTTGTGCTATAAAGTCGCTTAATGCTTTGATTGTGCCGACATTTTGCACGATTATGCCTAAATCCAAGGGCAAACCGCCACTTGGCACTTCTTGCCCTGTTAAAACCTTAATCAGTTGCTTTTCACCGCCAGCAGGATAAATTGTCGGTACTTTTACCACGATTATGGTGTCAATTTCTCGTTGTTTGAGTAATGTTTCAATCGCACTCTTGATGCCACCAACTTGGTCTTCTAGGGCAAAAACTGCTTGTTGAGCACCCGATGCCTTCATCATTAATAAGATGCCATTGATTAAATCATTGGGATAATCAAGCATTAATTGTTCATCGCAACTGATGTAAGGCTCGCACTCGGCACCATTGATGATTAAGGTGTCTATATTGTTGTTTGGGTTGTATTTTAAATGACTTGGAAATCCTGCACCACCAAGTCCAACCAAGCCCGCTTGTTGGATTGCTTGAATAATTTGTTCTGCGGTAATATTGGCAATAAAGTCTGCATTTATTGGCTGTTCTTTTAACTCAATCCACTGATCTTTACCATCGGTGCAGATTTCAATAACCCTAGCTTTATCTGCATCTGGACTGGCAGTTTGGGTTTCATAAATAGCACTAACAATGCCTGAAGAGGAGGCGTGAATGATGGAGCCCTTGTTGCTTTTTGGTATGGCAATGACTTGTCCTTTTAAAACGTTATCACCGATGCTGACAATGGGTTTGGCAATAGTGCCACGATTGATGCGTAAGGAAATGGTCAGTTTTGCTGGCAAGCTTGAGCGTGTTAAGCCATTTTGTAAAGAGTCATTTTTATGGTGGCGAAGTTTTAAACCACCTTTAAAAGCATACAAATGATTGGGATTTATGCTGTTTACCATTGTTGTGCCTGTTGGATGGTTTGGTAAAGTGGTGGCTTTTCTAGCCGAATGATGCTTTTGGGTAACTGTGCCTCGATGGCGATAATGCAATCAACGGGGCAGGCAGGAATACACAAGTCACAACCCGTACAAGCCTCCAAAATAACTGTGTGCATTTGTTTAGCGGCTCCAATAATCGCATCAACAGGACAAACTTGAATACATTTGGTGCAACCGATGCAATCGTTCTCAATGATTTCAACCACCATGTCTTTGGTTTTGACTTCACCATTGTCAGGGTTTAATTGTAACACTTCGGTGTCGAGTAATTCGGCTAATTTTTTAATCCCTTCTTCGCCTCCCGGTGGGCATTGGTTGATTGGGGCTTCGCCATTGGCTATGGCTTGAGCATAGGGTTTGCAACCTGGATAGCTGCATTGCCCGCATTGTGTTTGCGGTAAAATGTTATTAATTTGCTCAACAATGGGATTGCCTTCAACTTTAAATTTTTTCGAGACCCACATGATGACAATGCCAAAAACAAGAGCAACAAAGGAAATAATAACCAGACTGATGAATGGGTTCATGCTTACCTAACCATGCCGCCAAAGCCCATGAATGCAATCGACATAATGCCAGCGGTTATCAAGGCAATTGGCGTGCCTTTAAAAGATTCAGGAATATCCGCCATTTCAAGTCTTTCACGTATAGCCGAAAACAAGACCAAAACCAAGGTGAAACCAACCGAAGCCCCAAAGCCAAACACGGCAGACTCAATTAAGTTGTGTTGTTGTTGAATATTAAGCAATGCCACTCCTAAAACTGCACAATTTGTGGTGATTAATGGCAAGAATATACCCAAAACTTGGTACAGCAATGGTGAAGTTTTGTGTAATATTAATTCTGTAACTTGAACGGTAACGGCAATGACAAGGATAAAACTCAGCGTCTTTAAATATTCTAATCCAAGAGGGATAAGTAAGTATGTATGAATAAAATAGCTCAATATAGAGGACAAGGTCAAAACAAAAGTGGTCGCCAGTCCCATACCAAGAGCGGAGGGGTATTGGTTGGAAACGCCCATAAAAGGGCACAGTCCTAAAAATTTCACCAATACAAAATTATTGATAAAAACAGTACTAATAAAGATGAAAAATAATTGGCTCATGCGTTGCTTATTGAAATTTGACCGTGTATTTTAACCCGAATATTTCATAACAGAATGGAATTTATGGATAAAATAGCAAAATATGTTGGATAAAATCACTAAAGACCTAGTCATTCTTAGGTCTCTAGTGATTTTATTCAAGATATGAAGCTATTTTTTTCATAAAACCATTGGGTACAAACTGTAAGGGTAACAATCTAGATATAACTTTATGATATTAAACATATAAAGTACTATTTTAAGCTTATGCTATGAAATATTCGGGTTAACATTGATATGCCAGTATTGAGAATAATAATGCATTGACAGGGTTGATATTTTGTAACTTTGTGAGTTATAATCAATAAAAATAATAAACCAATGGGGAAAATCATGCAAAAAATTAGATTAATACTGCTGCTTCTTATAAGTTGTCAGCTGATGGCTCAAGTGCAAAATAATCGACTGGTGTTGACACGTACAATTGCTCAACTGGTGAGCGAAGAAAATCAGCAAGTGATAAGTGTGACAGAAAATGGAGCGGTTGAGTTGAAGTATCCAAAATACCACCAACTGTACAAAAAGCAGATTAAAATTACTACTAAATCTAGCCAGAACACGGCTGAAAATATTTTCAAGCATTTTGATATTAAATGGAATACGGCAGAAATTTTATCCTCATTGAAAGCAATAAAAACCCAAAATTCAAGTGATTTGTATGTCAGTTCTGACCCTAATCCAATGACTTTGGACTTTTATGAAAATAACAAGTTGGTTTGGTCACTATCTATCCCAAATTACTTAGAACTGAAACATTATGCTCCAAAAAACCCACAACTTGCGGATTTAATTGCCTTAATTGATGGTATGCACAGTCTTTCTACCCATTATATTGTGAAAACACTAGGGGAGAATGCCCAATGAAAAAGTCACTTTTTATAGCTTTAATTTTGGTCTATTCTTCTCAGGTCTTTTCTGGTTCTTTTATTTTTGCAGGTGATGCAAATGGCGTTAATATTATCGCTCATCCGCATGGTTTTAGCAGCACAAATACGGCTGTAATAAACGTCAATGTTTGTATTGATCCCGCCAGTTCTGTAACTGCACCTTTGGAGTTGCCAACAAAAAATGTCATTAACACCTGGAATAATTTAACCATGGTTTCACCTAATATTTTTTTAGGAGGAGCTAACAATATTCCAAGTGGTCAACTGGATTGGGAATCGACTGTCTTGCACGAAGTTGGTCATTGTATTGGCTTAGCCCATCCTAATTTAGGTGGACAAACTGGGGTGACAGGAAATAACACAGATTATACGGCGACCACCAAGGGAAGTAACAACACCTTTGCTTTTGGAGCAGGAGCTGATGGCATAATTGGCTCAGCCGATGATGCCAGAGATGATGATGTTAATCTGCACTGGTTTAATAAGGGTATAAATAACCCTTTTGTGGCATCGCCACCGTATGATTCATCAAATTATTCACGCCTTACAGGTGATTTACCCGTTGGACATGCCTTTGTGGCCAATGCCGATAGAGATGTCGGGGCATCTCTTGGTTACAGTAGTTCTGAAGCCGTTATGCAACAAGGGACATTTGGTGATGAAGATCAAAGAAAACTCGCCATAGATGATGCGGTATCCATTAGAATTGCCATGAGTGGACTGGATGAAACACAAGGCACGGCGGATGACTACACAATAAAATTGCACTATTTAGGTGTCAGTAGCAGTAGCAATTGTCATATTAATATCAAACATGATACCAGCTATGGTGGTTTGGCGGTGTGCAATGTTGGCGGTACTTTTATTAATGCTAACCATATTGCCATCACGACGGCAAATATCAGAGTCGGTACTGCTTTTAACTGGTTTTTTAACACGGTTGATACCTCTGATGTGATTTTTGCTCATGGATTTGAATGAAAAAAAAGAATGAGATTGGAGAGCTTGTCTGAGAATAGATAATCTATTACAGAAAAGCTGGATTTGTGCTATTTTCCGCTTTTTCTCGGACAAGCTCCTGGTTTTATTGTTACAAATAAGTGCTTCATACAAAACCCCGAAATAAGAAGTATAAGTTTAAATTATCTATTTGTTTATCTAAAAAGCTGTGATGTCTG
>CAZQMH010000046.1:0-14120 GCA_964594435.1 uncultured Alcanivoracaceae bacterium | reverse complement strand
TTTTGCAGTATTGTCTCATTTTTTCAATCGAACCGATGGCTTTGTAGTACAGATTTTCAAAATCTTTGATTTGTTTGAGCCATGTTTCAGTGTTTATGCCAAGTGTTTAGTGCGTGTCCTATAGTATTTGCTATAGTATTTGTCCTATAGTATTTGTAGACAATAGGCAGTTCTAGCAATCACTTTTATTATTTAATATCATTTTGAAAACATATTTATATCATTAAATAGTGTTTCTGGTATAATCTAGGATTTCAAAAAATAGTTAACAATATGGCATTCAATATACATCAATTAGATAATTTAACTTACGAAGGAGCCGAAGACGAAGAGCACGAACTAGAACTATATCAAAATTCCATTATTGAAGAGTTCAAGAAGTCAGACGAATGTATCGTTATAAATAAAGAAGGGATAGAACCAGATTTTTGGATTGGGCAAATGATATATTATGGTATTGGCTATATAGGTACAACCCTACCAAGCATGACTGTAAATGATGTTAGTGAAATTCTTGAAGATATATTTCCAAAAAAAATTATATTGTCATCACCTGAAGATGCTGACGTAATAATACCTATCTTAATAGCCTTTTGGAGCTTCATTAAGGCAAAATATAAACTAAAAAACTCAAATGTAATTTTAAAGTATTTAAATAATATTAAAAAAGATTATAAAAACATCATGAACGATTCATCAAGTTTCGGAATGGCAAAATCCTTTTTTACACAGGGGCTGGAGTCAGGTTATGATATGACAGACCAAAATGATAACAATAAATTTATCGAGTCCTACAATGAAGATATCATATCATATACTAATAATCTTCAAAATTTGACCCAGAAAAAGCCAAAACTTGCCACAAAATCCTTAAGCAAAAAAGCAAACTTAAAGAAAAAAAAGTTACGCAAAATGCAAAAATCATCCAGAAAGAAAAATAAAAAACGGAAATAGGTAAAAACATTAAAAAGCATAAACACACACTTTTTTAATTGTGGTTCCGAGACCGGCACCATTTTTTGGTTTATATCACGTTATAAATGCCCAAATTCAAGGCAAAAAAAAAGATGCATTCACCTGAGTGTGAACTTATTTTTTTATGCCTTGAATTTGAACATTTCTAACGCATTCTCAACCAAAAAAACTCGGCATAAAAGGCTTTTACTTTAACGCTTAAAAAAGAGGCAGTTGTTTTTTTTATCGAAATTTGGGGAATTACCAACCCTAACATTAGCAGGACTTAATGCAGTTTAAATTTTTCAATCTTTGCAGAAACTTTTTGTTCATGACGCATGCCACCAATAATGTAATACCAATCGCCATCGAATAGCAAGGCACGATGATCCATGCTTGGGGCAATGATTTCTGGGTAATCGTGCCACCTTTCATTTTTCAAATCATACACAAATACATGACTGGAGGGCTTGGAGGGTATTTTGTTATAACCAATGCCATCATAATTATAAGGGTTATCACTGCCGCCTGCAAAAACGAAGCGTTGGTTTTTTGCATCGCCTACAGCTGCCATGCGATAGTAGGAACGAGTCGAATGGTGGGCTATTTTTTGCCAATGTATAACCGCTGGATTTTTGACATCTATAATCCCCAACGCACATTCAGGCGATGCCACAAAATCACGTTTATTTGAATTTTTAACGACTTTCACACCATCGCAAATGAGGATTTTATTATCCACTATGCCACCAGAATGCCCAAAAACAGCAGGCAAGGGGAAAGCACTGGCTTGCGACCAACGTTTTAGCTGTAAATCAAATACTTGAACCAAACTAACATTATCGGTATCATGCCACCCACTGACAAGATAAAGATACCGCTGTTTATAAACCAAAGCAACCGTGTCATCCACCGCTACAGGCATTTTGCTTAACACCGACCAACTGTTTTGCTGGCTATTGTATTGCAAGATATTGGCAATGGAAGTCTCTTTGCCATCTTGAGCAACGGTGTAACCACCAATAATATAAATCATCTCTCCAACACTCACCGCCGTTGATGCCAAAACATTCTGTGCAATGGCTGGTGGCTGTATTTCTGTCCAACGGTTTTGCGACCATTTGAAAACCTTATTGCTGATATCCTGCCAACTTTTACCTGCCAATAAACCGTTAAATGAATACAGTTCTATACCCTTGCCTTTTTGCACCAATGCCACAGCATTATTGCTCATCGCCAAGGGTAAATCGGGCAAATTTGCAGAGAACTTGTGCACATGACAAGAGGATAAGGCTAAAAAAAGGACGCCAAAGAATACGACTCTCATAAATCACCTGCCAACTTTTTTATTTGTTCTGGCGAAAAAGGAAAACGCAATTCATGCCCATGCTGATTATGCAAAACAGGCACTAAAACATGGTATTTTTTACGTAATTTCTCGTCTAAATCTATATCCACAAAGCGGTATGCAATGGCAAGGGCTTGCAACATAAGTTCAACCTCTTCACAAAGTGGGCAATCATGGCGACTGTAGAGTGTTAGCATAATATTTATTAACGATAAAAAGCAGAAATTAAGCAGGATTACCCATTTCTGTCAATTTAATTAAATAGTTCAATCTTATTTTTCCATGATTTCAGTATTTTTTCCATAAATACAATGCAAAAATAAATTATAAGTTTAAACTTTATTAAAATTATATTATCATGATGCTTAGATTTTAAAACAGAGAAATTTAATGGCTAGAATTTTAGTTGTAGATGATTCCCCATCCCAATTATTTGGTATGCAAAAAATTATTGAAAAAATGGGGCATGAAGTTCTTACCGCAACCAATGGCGTTGAAGGTGTGAGAACAGCAAAAGAACAAATACCAGATTTGATTTTGATGGATATTGTCATGCCTGAACTCAGTGGTTTTCAAGCCACGCGCAAAATATCAAGAGAAGAACGCACCTCACATATCCCAATTATCATGGTTACCACCAAAAATCAACAAACTGACAAAGTTTGGGGCATGCGTCAAGGTGCCAAAGATTATTTAGTTAAACCCGTCTCAGAAAAGGCCTTAATCACCGTAATTAACCAATATTTACCTTAAAATGCGACACAAGCAATCCAAAAACCACTTGTTATGAGTGGTTTTTTTTTGGGAATCTTGTTATACTTACTAACAGCTAAGTACGAAGGTGTTTAAAGATGATGAAAACTATTCTGTTTTGCCTAACAATTTTGATTTCAGCAAGCTCGAAAGCACATGAAGAAACATGGTTGCTTGATTCACGGTTTGTAACAGCCGATATCCACTCGATTCTACAAACCGAGTACCCTGAACTAAAAGCCAACATCGCTTCACTCTACAATCAAGCAAGCTACTACAGTATCAATCCGTTTTTATTAGCAGAAATTGTTAAAAATACAAATGCAAACGCCATTAACATAACAGCGAAAAAATTATTTGCTGAAATACGAAA
This sequence comes from uncultured Alcanivoracaceae bacterium, assembly GCA_964594435.1. Taxonomy (GTDB): domain Bacteria; phylum Pseudomonadota; class Gammaproteobacteria; order Xanthomonadales; family Marinicellaceae; genus NORP309. The sequence continues at coordinate 10,692 of CAZQMH010000046.1, read as the reverse complement.
AAAAATCACAAGTATTCACGCCAAAGCACGGTTGGCAGCCCAAAAAGTCATGGAAAAATACAATCTTTCGCAAAAACCAAACAAGGCAACACAAAGCAATATGCCAGCACTTGATGTGCCCTTTAATCACAACCAAAGCTGGGCATTTAACGGCGTTCATACTTGGAAAGGCAATGATGATGGCACGCCAATGTCATCTCTTGATTTGGCAAAAAGTTGGTCAATCCACTGGGGAGGCGTAACCAGTGATATCTGGGTAGCGGCAGCACATGGCGGCATCGCAACAGTTTTTTCCAGCTGTTATATTCGTATTACTCATGCATCAGGCTGGGCGACCGATTATTATGTCGGCAATAGAGATTTTGAACAATGGCGTACCGATGAAAGCAAAACCCTTGACTTACTGCAAACAAGTGGCGGTAATTTCAACCAATTGCAAGCCATCGACTTTGCCACCGATGCCGTTATTGCAGGTTCCATGACGCTTCAATTTATTGATTGTAACCATGTTGCAATAAACTTCAGTTTAAATGAACCCACAACAGGGCAAACAATAGCAAAGGAATTGTTGCTAACCAAAGCACTCGGATTGCCCGATTCGGTTTGCAATGCCACAAGTCTTTCCTATAATTAACCTAAACCACAAATCAAGTATAAAACATGCAACGTGTCGTTCTCCCTATCAATAAAAGACAAAATGATTTCATAATCCACAGTCCATTCACGCCAGCAGGTGATCAGCCTCAAGCCATTAAAAAACTAACACAAGGATTTGAAAACGGCTTAAAATCTCAAACATTGCTAGGTGTAACAGGCTCGGGTAAGACATTTACCATTGCCAATGTTATTCAAAATATCCAAAAACCTACCATGGTTATGGTGCATAATAAAACCTTAGCTGGGCAACTCTATAATGAATTTAAAGAATTTTTTCCTGAAAATGCAGTGGAATATTTCGTTTCGTATTATGACTATTATCAGCCCGAGGCCTATGTTGCCGCATCCGATACCTATATCGAAAAAGATGCTTCCATCAATGACTATATCGAGCAAATGCGACTTTCTGCCACCAAAGCCTTAATGGAGCGACGGGATGTCATCATAGTCGCAACAGTTTCAGCCATCTATGGCTTGGGCGACCCACAATCCTATTTAAAAATGGTCATTCCATTAAAACTAAATGAAAAAATTGAACAAAGAGCTTTCTTACACCAGCTAACAGAACTGCAATTCAGCCGCAATGATTACGAACTGGCACGCGGCACTTTTCGTGTGCATGGAGAAATTATTGATATTTTCCCCGCTGAATCGGATAAACATGCCATTCGGGTCGAATTATTTGATGATGAAATAGAAAAACTCAGTTATTTTGACCCGCTAACAGGCAAAAAAGTTTCTGCTGAAACTGAAATCACCATCTACCCAACCACACATTTTGTCACACCACGAGACAGAATAATTCAGGCAACCACCACTATTCGAGCCGAATTGGTCGAACGCTTAAAAGAACTGAATGAACACAACAAACTGGTAGAAGCCCAACGCTTACAACAACGAACAAATTACGACCTAGAAATGATGATGGAACTCGGCTACTGCTCGGGCATCGAGAATTATTCACGCCATTTAACAGGCTTGCCACCAGGGGCACCACCACCGTGTTTATTTGATTACTTGCCAGATGATGCGCTGTTGGTCATGGATGAAAGTCATGTCAGTATTCCACAAATTGGCGGCATGTACAAAGGTGACAGATCACGCAAAGAAAACTTAGTCAGTTATGGTTTTCGGCTGCCCTCAGCATTGGACAATCGCCCCTTGCGTTTTGAAGAATGGGAACAACGCACACCTCGCATGATTTTTGTATCTGCTACGCCAGCTAAATACGAGGCACAAAATGCTGCCCAAACCATTGAACAAGTGGTGCGTCCAACAGGATTGCTAGATCCTGAAATAGAAGTACGGCCAGTCGGCACTCAAGTTGATGACTTGTTATCGGAAATTAATATAAGAATAAAGCTACAGCAGCGGGTATTAGTGACGACTTTGACCAAACGCATGAGCGAAGATTTGACCGATTATATCAGCGAGCATGGTATCAAGTGCCGTTATTTGCACTCAGAAATTGACACCGTTGAACGAGCAGAAATCATACGTGATTTGCGGCAAGGCGTGTTTGATGTATTAATTGGCATCAACTTATTACGCGAAGGACTCGACATGCCCGAAGTTTCACTGGTGGCCATTTTAGATGCCGATAAACCTGGTTTTTTACGGTCGGATCGCTCCTTGGTGCAAACCATTGGCAGAGCCAGTCGCAATGCCAAAGGTAAAGCCATACTGTACGGTGACAAAATCACGCCTGCAATGGAATATGCCATCAATGAAACCAAACGTCGCCGACAAAAACAAATCGACTTCAACAAAAAACACGGCATCACACCCACCACAGTAGTGCGAAAAATCCACGATTTAAAAGAAGGTTTTATCGAATCCACAACAACCGATGAAAAGCCCTTGTTTAAAGTAGCTGAAATTTCAGCAAAATATAACGCAAAAAACCCCAAGCACCTCGCCAAACTCATCAAAAAACTCGAAAAACAAATGTTTGCTCATGCCAAAAACCTAGAATTTGAAAAAGCGGCAGACCTCAGAAATGAAATAGAACTTATCAAAAACTCTCAATTTATTCCCCAAAGTGATTGAAAATAATCGCAATTTGTAACATTTATTTACAATTTGTCTAGTAAGATTGTGAGAATTTATGCTATATTGCAACACGTGTGGGGTAAAGCAAATGTGTGGAAATTGCTAAATTAATGGTTAATTAAATCCCAAATCCCTTTTTAGAAAATATTTTATAGTTAAAACAGGTTTTCTAACTGTTTGGCATAATGGGTTTTATGATAAAAAAAATAGTGCTCGCCATAATGAGCATTGCTTTGGTGATTGGTGCGATTTATGCATTAAAACATAAAAGTTTTTATACACCAGAGCAACTCGATGTTGCAAGAAAAAAAGCGGTTTCTCAAGCCAGAAACGGTGACTATACTGCCGCCTTAAGAAGACTCAAAGTTTTAAGCCGTTATGATACTCAAAATCCTATACTATGGTTTGACTATTTAACCATTTTACAATGGGCGGATGAGCAAGATACTTTTTTTCATGTTCTTGGCCATGCTGATTTTAGCAATCCACCTGATTATTTTCTCAAAGCCTGTGTAGCCTTAGTCAAGAAAATAAAAGGAGCCGAAAAGTTGACGCGTATTAATCAACTTTTTCATCACCTCATGCAAAGCAAGAAAGTTCTGCATTCGCCATTTTTACAAAAATTATATGCCGCAAGTCTTGAGTCAAATACGAACAAAGTTTTTCTAAACAACCTTAAAATAGCTGATGCCCAACACCCACTTATCCAACAAATTCACCTCGATGAAATGAGTGCAATCGCCAGAGAAGGCAATTTAGATGAAGCATTACGGCTTTTCGAGCAAGAATATGATGAGCAGAAAAATAATTTTAAATTTATGGCTGATTACCTAACGGTCTTAAATTGGGCTCAAGAACATTGGAAGGTCGTCGAATTATCCGAAAACTATCCTAAGGAAACTCTGCCAATTTATGCGGTTGAAAAAATTGCCGAATCGTTATTCATACAAGAATCTTATGATACGGCAATAGAATATTACCGTTATCTTTTTAGTAAAAATCCGAACAATTTATATTACAACAACCAAATTACTGCCATAAAAGACCAAAAAATCATCCTTCAAGAAAAGAAAATACGCGCACAACCCGCTTCGCAGTCTGCCAAGGCAAAACAAAATTTTGCAGGAGATGTTTTTTTACTATTAAGTGATAGGGAAATTTTTAATCGCTATAAACAACACACTTTTTCTAAAAAACTTTACCAACGCTGGCTAGAACTGAACCATATCACCAGCAAAACTTCAACTCGCAAAAAACTGGCGTTTTACCAACAAAATTTGCCAAAACTTTCCAAAGACTCGCTTTTCTATTATGACTATCTTGTGCTACTGAGCTGGAGTGGCAAACACCAATTAGCTCTCAAACTCTACAAACAAAAAGAACAGCGTTATTTATCACTAGCCACAGGCGATAAAACAACCATCAAAACCGCATGTTCTTTGCAATGCGAGACAAAACTCGGGTTAAGTTATTATTATAAGTCCTTGGCACGTTCAGCCAAAAACATAAAAGACCTAACACTTGCCCATGATTTGTATGCAAAAGCACTAACAATCGAGCCAGAAAACGTGGAAACGATGCTGGCACAAGCCAATCTGCTGCAAGAAATGAAAGAACCACAAAAAGCCATAGATTTATTAGAAAAAATAAAGCCTAAGGACCAAAATACAGCCGTTTTATTCAGCCTTGCTTCTGCCTATCGGCAAAAAGGCAACAGTCTTTTTGCTTTGCAGTTTTACGATAAAATTCTTCTTAAAAATCCAAAATATAGCGATGCTTTTTACCAGAAAGCGGTGAGCTTAATTGAGTCTGAAATGTACTTTTTGGCTTACGATATTGTCAAACAACAAAAAAATCTGCTGTCATCGGTACAAAAGGCTGATATTTTAGGCGGCATAAATACTTACAAAGTCAGAAATGCCACCGATGACTACAATAAGACGCAACAAATAAAAAGCATTGATGAGGCATTGGATTTTAATCAAATTTATCTATCCTTTTTACAAAAACAAGTTCACGACGATAAAAAAATAGCCTATGCCTATGCTGATAGGATAACGCTGTTGCACTTAGCTAAAAAATACCAGTTGGTGATAGATTTATATGAAAATACCAAAATATCTCTGCCAAATTATGCTCTAAATGCCGTTGCAAGTTCTGCTCTCGCCTTAAAGAAACCAAAATATGCAGCCAAAATTACCAAACAAGTTCTCGCCAACTCTCAGAAAGACAATAATGCCAAAATAAACGCTTATTATGCCTATTTAGAACTGGAAGATTTTGATGAAGCCTATGCTTATTTGGATAAAATTGATAAGGAAAATGCACCGTGGCTTTATTCACAAGATGGGAAAGCATTGTTAAGCAACGCCAAAAAGAAAGAGGTGTTGTTATTGAAAGCCATGCACATTGCTTACAAGAATACCTTAGGCGAAGCATTGGTAGCTGTGGAACAATTATTGAATAAAGCTCCCATGAACTCAAATTACCGTTTTGCTTATGCCAAAATTCTGCGGTGGCGTGGTTGGTTTGATAAAGCCCAAAAGCAACTGAATATTTTGCATAATGTCGATCCTGAATTTTTGGATGCAATGGCAGCCCAATCACGTTTATTTTTAGAACAAAAGTATTATGAGGCAGGTCGTGCCATGTTAAACAAACTTAAGCACATTCAACCGTTGCCCGACCAAGTAAAAGTCGTTATGAAAGAATGGGATATTTTTGACACAAATATTTTTGCCATACACTGGAAAGAAGCACAAGCCGAGGGTTCACGTTTTTCTAACAAAGAGCAAACCTTAAATGCATCCTTGTATACAAAACCCATCAACAATAACTGGCGTGGTTTTGCCAGTTACAGAAAAAAATACGCTGACTTTTTAGATAATAAACAAGAACATATTACCAGACAAGGGCTTGGCATCAATTACCGAGCCGCATGGGGAGAGGGCTCACTGCAAGTTTACAACGTTGAAGGCATCTCTGGTTTAGAATACAGCCTTGATGGGCTTTGGCAAGTAAATGATTACTTTAGTCTCAACGGGCAATACCAATCCTTTAGCGATGATACGCCTATTCGGGCATTTTATGCTGACATTTATGCCAAATCTGTAAAATTTGGTGGCAGCTATAACCCAAATGAAGAGTACCAATACCGTCTAAATCTCGGTATTGTTGACTTTACTGACACTAACCGCCGCCGAGAATTGGCACTTGATGCCTACCAACCTTTGTACAGAGATGAACATCATATTTTGAGTTTATGGGAATATGTTTATGTGCAAGACAATACACTGACTGAAAATCGCCCTTATTTTAATCCACAATCCTTGTTTTCCACTTCTTTAGCATTGGATTATACGGGCATCATTCGCCGCTCCTATGATTATGTTTTTACTCACTCTTTGCGATTAGGTTATGGTTACAGTAAACAAAGCAATTTTAGTGCCAAGCCATTCTTTGACATAACCTACAAACATCGTTGGGATTTTTCTCGTTACTTCAATCTCTATTATGGTATTGGGTTTAGGCAAAACTATTATGATGGACTGAAAGAAAACAACCCTAATTACTTTGCAGGTCTGGAGTATAAGTTTTGAATAAATTTGTTTCCCTATTGTTTCTCTTGTGTGCTACCAATCTCAAGGCACAAGTGATTGACTGGCAGAAAAATCAGTTCGTTAGCTTATGTTACCATGATGTCCGAAAAGATATTATTGGCAAATTAAACACAAACCAAACCGCACTGAACACAAAATACCTTATCAATCATTTTAGATGGCTGCAAGATAATGGCTACACTGTTATTTCGACAAAAATGGTTCGGCAAGCCCAAAAAGGTGAAATAATTTTACCAAAAAAATCAGTTCTACTCACTTTTGATGATGGCTACAAAAGTTTTTACCGCACAATTTTTCCAATTCTTAAGCAGTTTAATTACCCAGCAACCTTTGCCATAGTAACCAACTGGATAGGTAATCCCAAAGAGCAAATCACCTATGGTTCAGAAAAAAAATACAAAGCAGATTTTATGACGTGGGCACAAATTAAAGAACTTTCTGCATCACCCTTAATAGAAATTGCTTCCCATAGCCATGATTTACATAAAGGCATCATAGCCAACCCTCAAGGCAATAAGCAACCCGCTGCCACTTCAAGAAAATTCAATCAACACTATGAAAGTGATGAAGTTTACCGTAAAAGAATATTCAATGATTTGAAAAAATCCTATGATTTAATCAAAAAACACACAGGCACAGCACCAAAATCATTGGTTTGGCCTTACGGCAGTTATTCGCTTGAAGCATGGGATATTGCCAAGTCAATAGGCTTTACAACGTCTTTTAACCTAGAAGACGAAATAACGACCATTGATTCCAGCAAAAAAGACCTGCACATTCCACGATTTTTAATCAGCAGCAACCCGTCGCTTAACGAATTCAAGGATATTTTTAGGCAACCAAAATTCATCATGCCACAAAGAGTTGTTCACGTCGACTTAGACTATGTTTATGATAAAAATATAGTACAACAGAACAAGAATTTGGATATTTTACTTGATCGTATTAAAAAACTGGAAATAAGCACCGTTTACCTGCAAGCCTTTGCTGACAGTGATGGCGATGGCAATGCGGATGCCGTTTATTTCCCAAATACACAATTACCCATGCGGGCAGATTTGTTTAATCGTGTGGCTTGGCAACTACGCACCAGAGCCAATGTCAAAGTTTATGCGTGGATGCCTATTTCTGCCATTAAAATTGATGCACAATTACAACAACAATTATCCGTTAAATCGTGGCAAAATGGCACCATAGCCGTTGCAAAAGATGCCTATACGCGTCTGTCAATATTCCAAGAAAAAAGCCAAGAAATTATGCTGTCGCTGTACGCATCATTGGCAAAGTATAGCAAATTTTCTGGTATTTTATACCACGATGATGGCTTTTTATCTGATTTTGAAGATGTGGGTGCTGAGGCTTTAGCCTATTACAAAGAAAAAGGGCTCGAATTTTCCTCAGTTGCCAATTTGGTGCAAAATAAACAACTGGCACCCCAGTGGCAACAAATTAAGACCAAAGCCTTAATAGAGTTCACCAACAAATTGACCCAACAAGTTCATTATTACCAACCCACTGCAAAAACTGCCAGAAATATCTATGCCCAAGTCATAATAAACCCAGCCTCAGAGCAATGGTTTGCTCAAAACCTGGCTGATTTTGTAAATAATTATGACACCACGGCAATTATGTCAATGCCCTATATGGAAAAAGCGAAAACACCAAGCAATTGGTTAGAAAATCTTGCCAACATTATCAACCAATCAAAACTAGCAAAAGAGAAGATAGTTTTTGAGCTACAAACGGTTGATTGGAACAAAAAACAAAAAATTAGCACCCAAGAACTCAAACAACAGTTTCAGATTTTACAACAGCTAGACATCATGAATTATGGCTATTATCCTGATGATTTTATTCACAACCATCCAGACCTTGAGGCGATATACCCTGAAATGTCATTGGCTGATTTTCCTTACTACAGAAGGTAGATGATGACTGATTTCATTACAATATTGTTTGGTTTTGCTTATTACTACCCCTTGTTTATGGCGTATTTATGGATGACGGGAGCCATTTATTATAAACTCAATTGGGAAGATGTAGGCGGCAAAGACCATCAATCACCTCCAAAACTGGATCACTACCCAGGTGTTTCCATCCTCTTGCCCTGTTATAACGAAGGCAAACTCGCCGAAGAAACCATACGCTTACTTTTTCAACAAACATACCCTAATTTTGAAGTGGTTGCCGTGAATGATGGCAGTTCTGATAATACGGGCGAAGTTTTGGATGGCTTACAAAAAATCTATCCGAATCTACGGGTGGCACATTTAGCCACAAATCAAGGCAAAGCCACTGCGATGAATATGGCAGCCATGATATGTAACCATGATTTTATTGTGGGGATTGATGGCGATGCCGTTTTGGATCCAAATACCGTTCATTGGTTGATGACGCATTTTGTAAAAGATACCGATGCCCGCGTCGGAGCCGTAACAGGCAATCCTCGTGTCAGAAACCGCTCGACTCTATTAGGCAAATTACAGGTCGGTGAATTTTCTTCCATAATAGGGCTGATAAAGCGGGCACAACGTGTTTATGGTAGGATTTTTACCGTATCGGGTGTCATTGTTGCTTTTAGAAAAGCAGCCTTACAAAGAATTGGTTACTGGACCGCAGACATGATTACCGAGGACATTGATATTTCTTGGCGTTTGCAACTTGATCATTGGGATATTCGCTACGAACCCAAAGCATTGTGCTGGATACTTATGCCCGAAACGATTGAGGGTTTATGGAAACAAAGATTACGCTGGGCACAAGGCGGCATGGAAGTGTTTAAACGCTATGCTAAAACTTTATTTACTTGGAAAAAGAGAAGAATGTGGCCGATTGCTTTGGAATACATTACCAGTGTGTTTTGGAGCTATCTTGTTTCTTTGGTTTTTCTGCTGTGGTTTGCAGGGATTTTCTTCCCAATACCTGCTCCATTTTATATTTCCACTATCATACCTGGCTGGAATGGCGTCATTCTGGGTTTGACCTGTTTAATACAGTTTGCTGTCAGTTTAAAAATTGATGGCCGATACGACAAAGGTTTGGGCAAGGTTTATTATTGGATGATTTGGTATCCAATAGCCTATTGGCTTATGAATGTTGCCACTGTCGTTGTTGCTGTACCGAAAGCCATTTTCCGTGAAGAAGGCAAAAGAGCCACTTGGAAATCGCCCGATAGAGGAGTACAATAGTTATGCAAGAGATACAATTAATTATCAATAAACCTCATGCCTTAAACAGAAAAAACAGGTTGACCTCAGTAAGCTTAACCTTTATCTTTTGGTTGATGTTGTTTTATTTATGGCAACCACTTATTAGTTTGATTGCTTGGGGTTTTGGTTTTAAGGTTTTTTATGAGCACATGATAATTCTTGGTGGTTTTGAGGGTTTTTTAGAGATGCTATCCTTTTATCTTTTGGTCATCAGCATCATGAGTTCGCTTCTCATCATGTGGGCGATTTATAACCGCCTGCGTTTTAAAAATAAAACAAAAAGACAGGCAACCACGACCGTATCCGCTCAAGACATGGCTGATTTTTTTAAAGTGAATGCCGATTTACAGCATCAATGGAAAACGAAGAAAAATTTAACCATCTTTATCACCCCAGAAAATGCCATAACGGTAAAAACCAATCAATAAACTAAAGCCGCTGAAATAAATTGTTTAATCTTTTGTAAAAGTTCACTATTATTGGCTTGGAGCTTTTGCGTAATATCATTTTCAACAATCCTTTTTTGTGCTATTGTTTTACCGTTTTTCTTTTCTAGTAAATTGAGTTCCAACACTATTCGTTCTTTGCTGATTCTTCCTGCGGCTTTGTATCTTGTCACAACGACTTTAAATTGATAACTCTGTTCTGCTTGTGGGCATCTTTTCTGCCATGTCGCATAGATTTTAAAACCTTGTTGATTTTTGCCAATGGCTGCGATAAATTTTGACCGCAATGCTTTGAGCAAGGACTCTGGTACTTGCAGTTGCCGCCTAAATAAACCCACTTTGTTTTTTGTGATGGTAACGGGGAACATTTCGATACATTTAAACGAAGCCTCTGCGGTAAAGCTGTTTTCTGCTTTTTCCTCTTTCATGGCTGGTTCCATTGCCAGTTGTTGCTCTAAAGCACTTTGCAAATCGTGCTCCTCATTGGCAAATGACGGTTGCGTATTGCCATCTGTAGCGGACTGCCCTGATGTATTGCCCACAAAATCATTGTCTGTTGCCGTATTTTTATCCTCATAGCTTAGCCCAAAAAAGACCAGTGCCGACAATAAAATCAAGACGAAAAAACCACTGTGCCATTTTTTAAGCGAATGACTAACTTGGCTTGGTTGAATGGTGGTTTGATTTAATTGTGTGGCTTTATCATTG
>CAZQMH010000045.1:0-14152 GCA_964594435.1 uncultured Alcanivoracaceae bacterium | reverse complement strand
AGCAAATCATGTTTAAAATAAAAATCTTCTCCTCTGTAATTCTCAATATTGTATTACCCAAATCCCGATAGAGAATCATATGAACGTTTTGAAACTATACATGAAGCCATTTATTGTACCGATTGCATATTTTTAAAAGCAGACACTTTAACTTTGGGTTGACAATATCGGGATATGGGTTTAATGCATTCAGCTAGAGAGTGACAATCAAGAGTACAGTTGTTTAATTCCAATCTTTATGATTTTCTAATAATGGCTGTTGTTTTACGACAGTATCCAATGCTTTTAAGGTGGACAGCAACTGTTCAATTCTGTGTAATTTTACGGCATTGGGCCCATCGCTTTTTGCCACGCTTGGATCGGGGTGTGTTTCCATAAATAAACCGGCAATGCCTGCACCAACCGCAGCACGGGCCAGAACTGGGATAAATTCACGTTGCCCGCCAGATGTGCCGCCTTGCCCGCCTGGTAATTGCACGGAATGAGTGGCATCAAATACCACAGGGCAACCTGTTTCCCGCATGACAGCTAAAGAACGCATATCGGAAACGAGATTATTGTAGCCAAAACTGGCACCACGTTCGCATACCATGATGTTTTGATTGCCTGTAGATTTGGCTTTTTCGACGACATTTTTCATATCCCAAGGTGACATGAACTGCCCTTTTTTTATATTCACAGGCACGCCCGCATTACAGGCTTTGAGGATAAAATTGGTCTGTCGAGCTAAAAAAGCAGGCGTTTGAATGACATCGACCACGCTTGCCACCTCATCCATCGGTGTGTCTTCGTGAACATCGGTGATAACAGGCACGCCGATTTGGTCTTTTACTTTTTGTAGAATGTGCAAACCTTTTTCCATGCCAAGTCCTCGAAAACTATTGAGTGATGTGCGATTGGCTTTGTCAAAAGAAGATTTAAAAATAAAAGGAATGGCAAGTTTTTGGCATATTTCTTTGAGCGTGCCTGCTGTTTCCAGTGCTAATTGTTCGGATTCGATGACGCAAGGTCCAGCAATTAAGAAAAACGGCTGATCAAGACCTGCATTAAAATGGCATAATTTCATGTTATTTGTGCTCCTTGGCAGCTTTGATAAAATGAGCAAAAAGCGGATGCCCATCCCGTGGTGTTGAGGTAAACTCAGGATGGAACTGGCAGGCAATAAACCACGGATGTACTTTTTGCGGTAGTTCAACCATTTCGATTAATTGCCCATCTTCAGAAGTGGCGCTGAGTCTTAAACCATTTTCTTGCAAAATCTCTCGGTAAGCATTATTAAATTCGTAGCGATGACGGTGGCGTTCGGTGATTGTATCGCTTGCATAGACATGATTAACCAATGATTTTTTTTGCAACACGGCTGTTTGTGCTCCAAGTCGCATGGTGCCGCCTAAATCGGAATTTTTACTGCGAGTTTCGATTTGCCCAAGATGATCTTGCCATTGGGTAATCAAAGCAATCACTGGATGTGGTGTTGTGATGTCATTTTCGGTGGTGTTGGCGTTGGTTAATCCACAAACATGGCGTGCGTATTCGATAACCACAGCATGCATGCCGTAACAAATACCAAGATAGGGGATTTTATTCTCACGCGCGAACTGCACGGCTTTGATTTTTCCTTCAAAACCCCGATTACCAAAGCCACCTGGTACTAAAATAGCATCAACTTGCATTAATTGCTCGCTGTTTTTACCTTGTTCTAAACTCTCAGAATCGATATTTTTAATCACAACTTTAACCGCATTTGGGATGCCAGCATGACGAATTGCCTCATACAATGATTTGTAGGCATCGCTGTGATCTAAATACTTTCCAACCATACCAACAGTGATAATGTCACGGGCCGATTCCTCAGCCTTTATCACCTCTCGCCATTGCGATAAATCGGCATCGGTGCATTTAAGGTTGAATTGTTTGATGACTAATTGATCAAAGCCTTCGTCGTGTAAAACTTCAGGGATTTTATAAATATTATCCACGTCAACCATGTTTATTACTGCATTTTCGGCGACATTCGTGAACAATGCAATCTTTTTACGCTCCGCTTCAGGAACTTCCATTTCAGAACGGCACAGTAAAACATCGGGTTGAATGCCGATAGAACGTAATTCTTTAACTGAATGTTGGGTTGGTTTGGTTTTCAATTCGCCAGCTGCTTTGATGTAAGGCACCAAGGTTAAATGCACAAACATTGCCTTGTCTCGCCCTTTTTGTACACCAAGTTGACGAATCGCTTCCATAAAAGGCAAGGATTCAATATCCCCAACAGTTCCGCCAATTTCAACCATAATCACATCAAAGCCTTTGCCTGCTTCGATGATTTTTTGTTTGATATGGTCGGTGATATGCGGAATAACTTGTACCGTACCGCCCAAATAATCGCCACGGCGTTCTTTTTTAATCACCGCTTCATAGATTTGTCCTGAAGTGAAGTTATTTTTCCTGCCCATTTTGGTACGGACGTATCGCTCATAATGACCCAAATCCAAATCGGTTTCAGCCCCATCTTCGGTAACAAAGACTTCGCCGTGTTGAAATGGACTCATGGTTCCAGGATCAACATTGATATAAGGGTCGAGTTTCATGAGCGTAACCTTTAAGCCGCGCGCTTCAAGCAATGATGCCAAAGAAGCTGCGGCAATTCCTTTCCCTAGTGACGAAACCACACCACCGGTGACAAAAACATAAGATGTCATTTATTTAACCGTTTGCATTGTATTTGGCGAGTACGAAAATGTACTCGTCTTGAAAGGATGGACATTATAAACCCAAAAGCTCATTAAGTTAATTAAAATGTCAGGTAATTTAGGTTTCAGGTTTTGGGTGTGGGAAAACAATGAAAATTCATATTTTTTTAGGAATAATATTTGTCAATATGTGCAAAAAGTGCCATAATATCATACATGAAAAGCCGTTTAAAAATAATAATAATAACCATTCTCATATTAGCTGTAGTTGCGTGTGGAAAAAAAGGTCCAGCTATCTCCCATATTGTTCTCAAAAGTGATGCTCAAGGTGTTATCCTTGATACAAAAGATAAAAAGTTCTTAACAACATTTGCTGAACTTTTTTATGATAGAGATGAACATCCAGAAGGCGGTCCAACATTCAAATACCTTATTGATATAACCACCAGCAAAGGCACGGTCAGATGGCAATACAATGATGATGGCAATATCCGCAATTTTGAAATACCAGATTCGCCTATTTATGAAATAAAAGAAAGCATCAAGTTTAATCGTCTATTGGGTATTTAAGGACTCTTTGCAAGAGCCGCCACAATTCCTAAAAAAATACAAACACCAACCCAGTTGTTATTCAAGAAGGCTTTAAAATAATTGTCTTCTTTGCGAGTCATCAGCAGTTTGTTTTGGTAGACAAACAAGGCAAATGTTGCCGCCAAGCCCAAATAATAAGCAACAGATAAGGCTAATTTCATGCCAAGCAACACTAAAGTCAACACCATCAAAGCTTGGATAATATGGGTGATGACAATATCCAAGTCGCCAAATAAAATGGCCGTTGACTTGACTCCGATTTTTTCATCATCCACACGGTCAACCATGGCATACATGGTATCATAAGCCGTGGTCCAAAAAATATTCGCAATAAATAATAACCACGCTTCAATTGGCACTGTATTTTGGATTTGTGCAAAAGCCATAGGAATGGATAACGCAAAAGCAATGCCCAAATAAATCTGTGGTAGATAGGTGTAACGCTTCATAAAAGGATAGGTGATGGCAAAGAATGCCGCCACCAATGATAATTTTATTGCCAAAGCATTTAAAAAAAACAACAAACCCAAAGCACAAATCATCAAGATGATAAAAAAGATAATGGCGTTTTTAACAGGTATGTCTTTTTGAGCTAAAGGACGCATACGTGTACGAGACACTTGAGCGTCAAATTTGCGGTCGGCAATATCATTGATAACACAGCCAGCAGAACGCATCAGAAAAACTCCCACAGCAAAAACAAGTAAATATTTAACACTCGGCACACCGCCAGCTGCCAGCCATAACGCCCACAGCGTTGGCCATAACAACAATAAAGTGCCAATGGGACGATCAAAGCGTATCAATTTTAAATAAGGATTGATGCTATTGCGTATATTTTTTGTGGACATGTTTGAAAAGAGTATAAATTATCAGGCTTTTATTCTAACATTAGCACCCTGAAAAGCTAAAACAAAATTATGTTTAATATCGTTCTATTTGAACCTGAAATACCGCCCAATACGGGCAATATCATACGATTGTGTGCCAATACAGGTGCAAAATTGCATTTAATTCACCCACTTGGCTTTGCCATGAATGAAAAAGCTCTGCGACGAGCGGGGCTAGATTATCATGAGTTTGCCTCTGTTAATGAATACCATAATTTTGCCGATTTCATCAACCAATCACAAGCCAAGCGATTATTTGCCGTCACAACCAAAGGCAGTACAAATTATGCAAATATCGACTACCGCCAACAGGATTATTTTATTTTCGGCCCAGAAACACGTGGCTTACCACACGACATATTGGCTCTGGATTGCATCACCGAAAAAATAAGATTACCCATGAATGCAAATTCGCGCAGCCTTAATTTATCCAATACGGTAGCCATCACCCTGTACGAAGCCTTGCGGCAAACACGGTTTGAGGGGATGGATTAGCCATGCTTATTGATTTCTTTTACCAGCTCAAAAAAGCCAAAATACCCGTTAGCATTGGCGAGCTATTAAGCCTTATTGATGCGTTGCAAAATAATCTCGCCTTTGGCAGCATGGATGAGTTTTACCAATTGGCAAAAATATGCCTGGTTAAAGATGAAAAGTATTTTGACCGCTTTGATAACGCCTTTGGGGTTTACTACAATGGGCTGCAACAACGCCAAGACTTAATACAAGCCACCATTCCTGAGAATTGGTTACAATCAGAATTTTTTAAGAATTTAACCGCACAAGAAAAAGCAAAAATCGAAGCATTGGGCGGTTTGGACAAAATACTGGAAACGTTAAAAAAGCGACTGCAAGAACAGAAAAAGAAACATGCAGGAGGCAATAAATGGATTGGCACAGGTGGCACCTCACCATTTGGACACGGTGGTTATAATCCTGCAGGTGTGCGTATTGGTGGTTCAAGCCAGCATAATCGAGCCGTAAAAGTATGGGACAAAAGGCAGTACAAAAATTTGGATGATAATTGTGAGCTTGGCACACGAAATATCAAGGTCGCTTTAAGAAAGTTACGCAAATTCGCCCGCACAGGCAATGCCCAAGAGTTGGATTTAAACGACACCATAAAAAGTACGGCAGATAATGCGGGGTTACTCGATATAAAAATGGTTCCCGAACGCCATAATGCGGTAAAACTGCTGATATTTTTTGATATTGGCGGTTCTATGGATCAACACGTGGCGACTTGTGAAAAACTGTTTAGTGCGGTTAAAACAGAATTTAAGCACCTGCAGTATTTTTATTTTCACAATTGTGTGTATGAAAGTCTTTGGCAAGATAACCGTCGTCGCTACGATGAAGGCATCAGCACACATGATATTCTGCATACTTTTGGTGCAGATTATCATGTGATATTTGTTGGAGATGCTGCCATGAGCCCTTGGGAATTGAGTTATGAAAATGGTTCAGTGGAACACAATAATCCAGAAGCTGGCAGTGTGTGGCTACAACGTATAAAAGAAAAATGGCAAAAAACAATTTGGCTCAACCCAGTCCCCAAGGACTACTGGCGTTACACCCAAAGCACACAAATGATTCGGCAAATTTTCGCAAACAAAATGTATCCTTTAACCATAGAAGGCATAACCCAAGGCATAAAACACCTCAGTATATAACACCATTTGGGTATCACAAACACACCTACTCTGTGGCACTTGTAAGAAATATTCAGGTTAAGTCTACTGGCAAAAAGAGATGTTTTTCATCGCATTTATGGCCTGGTATGTTGTGGCAAAGCATTTGTTGTTCAGTGGTTCTTGGTCGTTTGCTTTGTTAATAATGGTGTATTCAAAGTTCTCGGGACAGGAAATGTGGCGGTATTTTTTTTTGACTACGGAACATTTTTCTGTGCTGGTTTGTTGCTTGAAAGCCCGTTGTTGCTGCTTGATATAATGCTCAAAATCGACGGCATTCATGTTGCACACTGAATTTTCTTGCATGGAAAAATAGACCGATTCTTCACTGCCATAACATACGGTTTTCTCGCCGATTAAATCATTGAAGCGAGTGACGAAGGAAAAACCTTGCTGACAATAAAATTCCTGATTGTTTTTCTCAAGCGGTTCGAGACGTTTGCAATTACCATAGGAGCTTGTCCGAGAATAGGAATCGTAGTGAAGGAAAGTTGGATTTAGGGCTATTTTTCGGTTTTTTGAGAAGAATAGCACCGCTATTTGCCGAGAAAAAGCGGGAAATAGCACAAATTCAGCTTTTCTGGAATAGATTACCTATTCTCGGACAAGCTCATAGGTGGCAAATTCATTGTTCCATTGTTTGCGTTTGTATTTTAGTTGCCTTAATGTTAACTGGCACATGCTCAGTGTCTGGATTTTTTCTTGTAATAATTTTAAATTGTCATAACAATTCTTGTAGTCATCTCCAGGAATACTTAAATTGTCTTTGCCAATAATCATAAATCCATTGTTGCAGTATTTTCCGTCTTTTGATTGGAGCGAGTGTTTGAGTGTTTTGCACGATTGTGTGGTGAGTTGTGCCATTTTCTTTTCTTTTTTAATGGTCGCTTCATTTTCAAATTTTTGTTGAAGCCACAGGTCTTGTTGGTGCATTTTTTTTAGTTTTTCTTCACTAATATCTTGGTTGTAGAGCAAAGCGATATAATATTTGTCGGTGTAAGACAAGCTGTTGTTTTCGTTACTTTTTACTGCCGATGCGTGTGTACCAGTGATGCTTTTTAAGTCATAATGCATGATTGAATTTGGGTCGTATGCGGATTGTATAAAGGTTTTTTTGTGAATTTTTGTGCCGAGATTTTCTTGGCACCAATGGCGTGATTGTTTCTGGTTTGTTATGCAGTCGTCTATGAGCTTTGGGTTGTCAAGAAACGTCGGTCGGTCGGCTCGTTGGTGTTCGTGGGCGAGTCCTAGCATGTGTCCAAATTCGTGTAAAATTGTGGTTTTTCGATAGATTGGGTCTTCAGCTAAATTACCAAATTGAATTAAACCATTGACGTCTCCTTTGGTTGATTCATTACTTGAGCCTTTAAAGGTAATTTTGTAAAATTTTTTAAAACTAAAAAAACTGGGTTTTTTGTTGCTGTATTTAAATTGAATACCCGTGTATTTTTGCCATATTTTGGCAAACTTTTTGACATCGTTTTGTTGCTGTTGCGTGCCATCGGTAAAATAAAACATGATGCTGTCTTGATTCCAGATTTTGGTGTTTTCATAGACGACAAAAGCCGGTGTTTTGGTGCAGATGATGCAGAGCAGTAAAACGATGAATGACTTCATTAAGTGCCGACACCAAATTTAACTTGGGGTGGCAATTCAAGCGATGTTTCACTGCTTTTTAAGAATATTTTATCCTCAGGAAGCTTGTGTTGTTCCAGCAATTGCTGTTGGATGAATAGGGCTCTGTTTTTTCCAAGCAGGCTTAATTCTTCATTCACGTCTTGTTGCTCCAACAGAGCTTTAAAGGCATTTTCTGCTAATAATGTGCTGTTTATTGTTTCGTTATTGGTGGCATCTTGTTGCAGATTTTGCCATTTTTCCTCACCCAAGGAGGCGATATAGAGCTTATTGATGGCATTGAGTGAATTTTCATCGCTGAAATCGGGTGCTTGGTTGATGTCAAGTCGTTGCCATAATTTTTGTTGTTGCAGGGCTTTTTTATCATTGCTGCTGTTGACTATGCCCGTTAATTCCAGAATTATGGCAGGTCTTTTGCTAATGATTTTTGCTATGGCTTGCAGTTTTTGCCGTTCATCGTCTTGTAATTCGAGCGAGCCTGCTTTGAATTGAACACCGCTTAAATCTAAATCGGCACCACCTGGTATGAGTTTGCCCAATAGTTTAAAAGGTGAGGCAACGATGCCTGTTATGAGTTTAAAAAAGGCTTTGAACACCAAGGAACCATAGCTGAATTTTGGGTCATCAATATTGCCACTGACTGGTAGGTTGATGGTCATAATGCCCTTGCCATCCGTCAGCAAGCCTACGGCAAGTTTTAAGGGCAGATTTAGTGCATCTTTGCTGTTGGTTTTGTCGCCAAACTTGAGTTGTTTGAATTTTAAGTCATTGAGACCTTTTAGGAAGTTTTTGTTGAGTTTGTAATTTAGTTTAAAGTCGGCTTTGCCGCGAGTGATGGGATAGCCCAAATATTTGCCCGTATAGGTGCTGAGGTTTTGCAAGCTTAGATTTTTAACATCTACCACAATATCGGTGTAGGCTTTTTCACTTAAAGGGTTGATTTTTCCTTTGATGGATATTTTGCCGTAAGTGTCGAGTGCACCAGTTAAATTGACTTGAGCTTTGGCAAGGTTCGAGCTGCTTATACCTTTTATTGAGCCGTTGAATTGGCTAAGTTCAGTCCGAAAACTGGGTTGGATACTTTTGTCATTAAAAGAGGTTTTGGAATCAATAAACTCAATTTCCTTGACCTCTATCATCCAGTCTTTTGATTCTTTTGCGGTCTTTTTATCGGTTTTATTTTCTTTTTTATTTTCTTTTTTATTATCGGCTTTGTTAGCGGGTGTTGCGACCAGTGTTGAGGCATTGAAAGTTTTGTCTGCACTGATACTCAAGCTGCCATTAGCTTGGTCAAGTTTGATCAGGTTGAGGCGTATGGTTTTCTTGGCTGTGTCAATCTCGTTGTCTAAGATGTCTAATTGTTTGATGCTTAAAAATTCTTGATTTTGAGCGTCTAATAATCGGAGGTTGCTGATTTTTGACCAGCCTTTGCTGGTTATTTGTTTGTTGGCTAAGGTGAAATCTTGTTCTAAGGATAACGTGCCTTTTTCGAGTTTTAATAGCAGGTCTTTGGGAAACCACGCACTGGCTTTGGCTATATTGCTGTCTTGGGCTTTTATGTTGGCAGTGATGGTTAAGGGTGTGGCTAAAATTTCGCTGCGCAGTTCAATTTGACCTTCATCATCGGTCACTAAGTTGCTGTTAATTTGAAACTTTTGCGTGGCTTGACTGCTGAGATTGAGTATTTCTAAGCCGTTAAAAACAATTTTATTGGCAGTTGTTTGGTTCTTGTTTTGTTTGTTTAATTGCAGGGTTGTGCTGTCGAGTTGTATTTTATCTATTTTGTAGTTCCAAGGATTGTTGTCTTGTTGTTCGGTGCTTGTGTCAGCAATGCTGTCTTGGCTGTCGGTTAAATAATGCCAAATGAGTCTGTTTTGTGGGTTAATACTGATGTTGATGGCGGTATTGTTGAGTTGTATTTGCTCAATACTGAGTGTTTGTTGGTTGAGGTCAACTGCCATTTGTTGCAAAACCAAATTGGCTAGTGTGATTTCTGGTTCGTTTTCTCGTGCCGTATTGGCATGGAAGTTGTTCAGGTTTAGGGTGCTGATGCTGAGTGTGGGAAGTTTTTGTTGCGTGCCTAAAAATTTAAGTTTACCTTGGGCATTGACCTGCCCTGTTTGGTTTTGCAGTCCTAAAAATTCACCATTGGTATCACTGATGAAATTAAAAATATCGCTTGTTTGGAAATTTTTTAGTTGCCAGTTGCCCACTAGTTTTAGTTGAGGAAAATTAAACTGCCCTTCGAGTTGTGTCTCTGAGTTGTTTTCGGTGATAAATTTTAGTTTGAATTGGGTATCAATATCTTTGGTGGTAAAGCCTTGGTGGCTAAAAGCGATTTCTTTTAGCTTAATGGATAAATGTTTGCTGCCTGCTTGGTCATCGTAATCGATGGCTCCTTGATTAATTTCAATACTATTAATGTCGAGTAATAAGGTAGATGACTCGGAATTTTCGGCCCTGGCGGTGAGTTTAGGGTATTTGAGTGTGTTTTGTGCACTGACAATATGAAAATAGGGATTTTCAAGGGATATTTTAGCGAGACTTGTGTTGCTAAAAAGGGTTTTCCATAGATTAATGTTGGCAAAAATGGTATCGGCTTTGAACCATGTTGTTGTGTCTTTGTCGGTTAAGCTGAGCTGCTTGATTTCAGCGGAAATGGTGAAAGGATTAAAGCTAATTTTCTCGACTTTGAGGGTGGAGTTTAATTGTTTTTCACTGAGTTCTTTGAGTTCTTTTTTGATGAGGTATGGAACAGTAAAAAACCCGAGAGCAGAGTAGAGTAAAAATAAAGCCACAACCCAAAAGAGTTTGGATTTATAAAATGGTTTCTTACTGTCCATGAGTGCATGATACCTTTTGTTGAGTTAATTTAATGTTAAGTGCTTGTAAATGTTTTGTAAAGCTTATTTTTATTTTACTCGCATTCCCGCTTGGGCACCGCAGTGCGGTTGGAGAATATATATTTCTTTACCGCCAGGGCCTGCCGCCAGCACCATGCCCTCAGAGACACCAAACCGCATGGTGCGTGGAGCGAGGTTTGCTACCATTACTGTGTGTTTGCCAATGAGGTCTTCCGGTTTGTAAGCGGATTTTATACCCGCAAAGACGTTTTTATTGACGCCTCCTAAGTCAAGAGTCAGTTGCAGTAGCTTGTCGGCACCCGCAACGGCTTGGGCATCGATGATTTTTACCACCCGTAAATCAATTTTGGCAAAGTCGGTGAAAGATATTTCGGCACTTAATGGGTCTTTGCTTAATGGGCTATCGGACACTGATTGTGCGTCGGTCTTGTTTTCTTGGTTTTGTTCTAAAGATTTTAGGTCTTCTTTTGAGTCTTCTATCATTTTTTCGACGCTGGCGAAATCAATGCGAGTAATTAAGGGTTTAAATTTGTTGATTTTATGGTTGAGCAAGGGCTGTTTGCTTGCGTGCCAATCAGAGAAGTCACTGTTGAGAAATTGTGCGGCTTTGTTGGCGGTTGTGGGCACAACAGGTGCAAGCCATGAAATGAGTACCCTAAATAAATTGATGCCTGTTGAACAGACTTGGTGGACTTCTTGTTGTCTGCTTTCGTCTTTGATGGCTTGCCAGGGTTCCATATCTGAGATATATTGGTTGGCTTTGTCTGCTAATGCCATAATTATTTTGATGGCTTGGGAGTATTTTCTTTGCAAAAACAGTTGGGTTATTTCGTCTGACTTGTCGATAAAATGCTTGTACAAGGTCGGATTGTGTAATTCATTTGCCAGTGTTGCATCAAATTTTTTGACGACAAAGCCTGCACAGCGGCTGGCAATATTAACGATTTTACCGACTAAGTCCGCATTTACTTTGCTGATGAAATCTTCTAAATTTAAGTCAATATCGACAATTTTGTCCGATAATTTTGAGGCGAAGTAGTAGCGTAAATAATCGGCATGGAAATACTTTAAGTAAGTTGAAGCATTGATAAAAGTGCCTCGTGATTTTGACATTTTTTTGCCATTGACGGTAATAAATCCATGCACAAAAACAGAATCAGGTACTTTTAATTCCGCACCATGCAGCATGGCAGGCCAAAACAGGCTGTGAAAATATAAAATATCTTTGCCAACAAAATGCACCATTTCGGTGGCAGCATTGGGTGTAATCCAGTCGTCAAGGTTTTCATCATTTTGGTCGCAAACGTATTTTAAACAACCCAAATAGCCAACGGGAGCATCCAACCAGACGTAAAAATATTTGTCTTCGGTTTGTGGGATTTTAAAGCCAAAATAGGGTGCGTCGCGGGATATATCCCATGATTTTAAGCCCATTTCAAACCATTCTTGCAGTTTGTTGATGACTTGTTCTTGCAATGCTCCTTGTTGCATCCACTGTTTGAGCATGGGTTCAAAGTTTTTTAAATTCACAAAGTAATGCAAGGATTCTTTTAGGATTGGCGTTGCTCCAGAGATGACGGAGCGAGGGTTGATGACTTCTGTGGCATTGTAAGTTGCCGCGCAGACTTCGCAGTTGTCACCGTATTGCTCTTCTGCCTTGCACTTGGGGCATTGACCTTTGATAAATCTGTCTGCCAAGAACATGTGTTTTTCTGGGTCGTATAATTGTTCGACGGTTTTGGTTTCTATGTGCCCGTTTTGTTTTAATTTGTTGTAGATACGTTTGACCATGTATTCGTTTTCTGGCGAATGCGTGCTGTGGTAATGGTCATAGGAAATATTAAAAGCCTGTAATGTTTGCCATTTATCGGCTCGTGCTTTTTCGACAAAATC
This sequence comes from uncultured Alcanivoracaceae bacterium, assembly GCA_964594435.1. Taxonomy (GTDB): domain Bacteria; phylum Pseudomonadota; class Gammaproteobacteria; order Xanthomonadales; family Marinicellaceae; genus NORP309. The sequence continues at coordinate 1,901 of CAZQMH010000045.1, read as the reverse complement.
TTCAGGACTGATGCCTTCTTTTTCGGCTCGTAACATAATGGGTGCACCGTGAGCATCTTCGGCGCACAAATAGCGTACTTTTCGACCTAATGCCCGATTTATGCGGGCAAAAATATCCGATTGGGTGTGTTCAAGCATGTGCCCTAAGTGCAAATTGCCATTGGCATAAGGCAAGGCAGAGGTAATAAATAGTTTTTTCGGCATCTTTTTAAATTAAATTTAAGTTAATGCTCATTATCGCATTATTTGCCGATGTACCAAGTGCTTTTTAATAAAAAGTGCAAATATCCCAAATCCTAAGAAGAACACAGTATTTGGGAATTGCGTTGTGCTTAGGATTTTTTGACAAATTGCGTAAGTATGACGATGGTTTGCCCATTGACTTTACCGACGATATGTTCGTTATTGTCTTGAACCAATGATATTTTGCGTACCGCTGTACCACGTTTGGCAACCATTGATGTGCCTTTTACGGGCAAATCTTTGATTAAAACCACGGTGTCACCACTGGCTAATCGCACGCCATTGCTGTCTTTGTGAATAAGCGATTCATCTTCGGCTTCACCTTCGTTGGTGGCTTTTGCCCAGTTGAGGATGTCGTCTTCTAAATACAGCATTTCTAAGGCATCTTGTGCCCAGGTTTCGGTATTTAATCGTGCCAACATTCGCCATGCCATCACTTGTACGGGTGGATTTTCGTTCCACATGCTTTCGGTTAAACAACGCCAATGGTTGCTATCCATGTCAACTTCTTTGTTGATTTGGGCAATACAGGTTTCACAAGCCAAAATGCTTTTGTCTATGCCTCCTTCGCCAACAGGTTCGACAGCATAGACCTCAAGCTTGTCGGTGCTACTGCATAATTCACATTGATTGTCACTTCGTTTTATTAAGGCTTCTTTTGTCATATTTTTTCTCGTTTTTAAGGTGTTTGTTGCATTTAACCTTCTTTTATTATGTCATAAAGGCTATTGATAATTGTGTTAATGCGTTTTTCATTGGCTTTTAGGAATTCTGCTGGGATTCCTGCGAGTGAAAACCATTGTTTCAAGAGAGCAATGGCTTTGTCATAGGCACTCAAGTTTTCGCCTCCTCCCATGCGTTTGGCTAGTTCATCAACTTGGTAAGCGAGGCGTTGTTCTTTGAATTCATCGGGTGTTTTTAGCCCTGTTAAATATTCTGCTGCGACTAACAATGTGCTGGCAGCTGCCTGACTTTCGCTGTTTTCTTGCGAGTTGTTTGCGAGTCTTTTGCTGAGTGATTTGCTTAATTTGTTGTCGTTGAGTTTTTCGAGTTGTTGCCATTTTTGCTGGGCTGTTTCTTCATCAATTTCAGCCGTTTCGTATTGTTGGGCAATGGTGGCGTATTTTTCTGACAGCTTGAGTGTTGCTAAGATTTCACTGTTTGCCAATGCGGTGATTTTTTCTTCCGCTTGGCTGATGAGTTTGGTCGCGGTGTTAATAATGCCACGGTTTTCAATTTGCAAGCGATTAAAGTCATCTTTGAAATGTTCGATAAGACTGTTAATGGCGTGAGCTGTGTGTTCTTGGGTTATACTCTTTTCACAATCTTGTATCAGTTTTTTGGCTTGATTGATAAGCTCTTGATTTTCAGCTTTTACGGCTTCACGTTGTTGTTTGATACGATTAAAGATGGCATCATTGGCTTTACGGAAGGATTTCCATAGTTTGCGTTCTGTGCTTTGGTGGACGATACCGGCTTGTTTCCAGTTATTTTGCAAGGCTTTGGCTTGTTCTATGGCAGCATCCAAGTCTTCTAATTCTATCAGTTCTTGTGCTTGGGCGATGAGTTTTTCTTTGCGTCGCTGGGCAATTTTATAGGATTCTTGCAAATATTCGTCAATTCGAGCCGTACCTGAGCGAATTTCTGCCGCAATTTTG
>CAZQMH010000044.1:1201-14261 GCA_964594435.1 uncultured Alcanivoracaceae bacterium | reverse complement strand
CGTGTTCCGCATATAAAATTAACGACACATCCATGACCCGAGCGTGTAATTTGTTGGGTTTTTCACCTCGCAACATATGCAAGAAATGTCCGCCAATGGAATCATCATCCAACGCTGTTTCGATACGCACACCTTCGTGACTAAATTTATACCAGTAGCAAATAATAGATGGAAACGCACCAAGCAGCCTATCAGCGGCGTCTTGTTGTTGTGAAAAGTCGGTTTCTGGTTCGAGATTACCTAACATGGAAGCCCCTGTTCGCATCACATCCATTGGGTGGGTCTCTTTTGGAATCATTTCTAGGGTTTTCTTTAGAGCATCTGGCAAACCACGATTGTTTTTAATTTTTTCCGCATAGGCATCTAACTGGCTTTGGTTGGGTAATTCACCGTGAAAAATCAAATAAGCCGTTTCATAAAAAGTTGTATTTTCTGCCAAATCTGCGACATCATAACCATTATAAGTTAAACCTGAACCTGTTTTGCCAACGGTACATAGCTTGGTTTCACCTGCTGACTGACCACGCAGACCAGCACCTGATTTTTTCTTAACTTCTGACATTTTTTTCTCCAGTAGGGGTTTAATGTTATTTTTTTGAGAACAATTGGTCTAATTTTTGTTCGTACTTGTGGTAACCTAAAAATTCATACATGTCTTCACGTGGTTGCATAATTTCAACAACATTCCGTTGATGTCCATCTTTGAGGATGGCTTCATAGACATTTTGTGCACCTTTGTTCATGGCACGATAAGCGGCACAACAATAAAGCACAATATCGACATTATGTGCTGCCAATTCTTGTTGTGAATACAATTCTGTTTTGCCAAACTCGGTGATATTGGCAAGAATTGGAACATTTACCGCTTGTTTTATTTGTCGGTATTGAGCTAAGGATTGTACCGCTTCAGGAAAAATCATATCAGCACCTGCCTCAACATAAGCCACCATTCGCTCAATGGCAGCATCAATACCTTCAATGGCAATGGCATCGGTGCGTGCCATGATAACAAAGTCATCATCAGTGCGGGCATCAACTGCCGCTTTAACTCTATCAACCATTTCGCCTTTGCTCACCACTTCTTTGTTGGGACGATGCCCACAGCGTTTCTCAGCGACCTGATCTTCCATGTGCATAGCTGCCGCTCCTGCTTTTATGACACTGCGAGTGGTTCGGGCGATATTAAAAGCTCCACCCCAACAGGTATCAACATCAATTAGCAAGGGTAATTGGCACACTTCGGTAATTCTGCGGACATCAATTAAGACGTCTTCTAGTGATGAAATACCTAAATCAGGCATACCTAAAGAGTTTGCTGCCACGCCTCCACCTGATAAGTAGATAGCCTTATGACCTATTTTTTCTGCCATGAGTGCACTTAAGGCGGTGATTGTTCCGACGACTGCAAGTGGCGTGTTAGCTTTGACGGCTTGTTTAAAAAGCTTACCAGCTGACTGCAAGTGAGCATTCATAAGTTCTCCTTTTCTTGTTTTACTTGTTTTTATTTTTTTTTGAGAACATTTGTTCTTCAACCATTAACTTGGCTTTAACGGCTTTTATTTGGGCTTCTTTAAATTTTTCAGTGCGGTACAAATAATGAGCTCCGGCTAATGCCTTTTGGGCATCGGCGAGATTTTGTGTATTCTTACCTTGGGCATAACTCATCATTTTATCGGCTTGTAACAATGCAATGCGTGCCACTTCTTGTACGGTTATGGTTGCCGCTAATGGATCTTTTTTCTTTTCTTGCTTTTGTGATGCTGCTTTTGTGTTGACTTGCTTTGGCTCTTGTTTTTCAGAGGATGTTTGTGCACAAGCCAGTAGACTTGTCAGTATTAATGCGAGGATAAAACTGTGTTTCATAATTCTTTACTGTTTTAAAAAAAAAGAATTATCCCATAAAAAAAAGAGATTGTCTTTTAAAACAATCTCTTTTTTCTTGATAAAGATAGGTAAGCTAACTTTATTTAGCAATTAATTCAACAGAGTCTTCTTTTGTTGCACCGGATGAATCAACCCATTTAAAGTCAACTTTTTCACCAGCTTTTCTGCCAGTTAAGATGATTTGTAGGAATGGATTTTTGGAAACACCAGGTCCTGTATTGACTTCAAATACTTGCGTGCCCGCAACATGTGCGGTAACAGTTTGAACAAATTTTTCAGGAATAAGGTTGCCCGCTTCATCTTTACGACGTCCGCTTTCCATATTGTGTTTGATTAAGAGCTTTATGGTTGCTACATCACCTTTTAATTTTGCTTTAATTCTCATAATATTTCTCCTTAACCGCCGCAGCCGCCAATTGTTACTTTAACTTCAGATTCTGCTTTGTAAGATTTGCCACCAGCTTTAACGATAGCAACAACTTTAGAAGTCTGTCCCATTCTGACTCGAATTTTAAAATCAGGCTTTAATCCTGGAAACATTTTAAATTGTGCTGTCAATGGTGTTGGATTTTTTTCTACTAACAAACTAATGCTTTCGATATTATCCAAAGTCGAACTGACTTGTACTGGCACAACTGCACCGTTTTCAGCAATCTCTGGGGCTTTTAATTTAATTTTATCACTCAAAACTGCCGAACTTGCACCAATTTCAGTTAATGCCCCAGCGTAAGTTTCTGAACGAAAAGCTTTATCCATCCACTTGGCAAATGCACCAAATGGAACCAAAGCAATAGCACTGCCTGCGAGTATTCGCTTGAGCATGCTTCTTCTTGTTAAACTCATATATTTCTCCTATGTAAAAAATTTATTGTCAGGTATTCTATACCATGCATCTTATATTAGCAATATTGAATATAAGCTGAATGGCATTTTTTATTGTTTTTATTACTGTTCGACGTCTTTTAGCATGAAATCGACCGCGGCTTTAACTTCTTCTTCGGTCAAATCCATATTGCCGCCTTTAGGTGGCATTACACCGTATTGTCCAGAAAAGCCATCTATTGCATGCTTATGAACTTTAGCTAACCCTTGTTTTAAGCGATGTTCCCAAGTTGTGGTGTCTTCTATTTTGGGTGCACCAGCCAAGCCTGTGCCATGACACAAACGACAAGTTCCATCGTATATTTTTTGCCCTAATTCATGTCCTTTGGCAACCTTTGTTTCTTCCACCACATCCTCCGCACCAGAACCATACCCCAAAAGTGCCGTTTTAACATTGATGTCTTTTGCGTCTTTGCAGTTTTTCATACAACGTGTATTATGGGTATCAGGTCGCTCATCGAGAACAAAACCTGCTTCATTGGGCATTTTTATTGTTTTGTAACTTTCTGCATTAAAGACAAAATCTTCATCATCAATAATATCATTCAGATACAATACATAAGCAGACAATGCCCACGTGTCATCCCACGACAGCGATTGTGCCGATGGAAAGGGCATGGCTCTGTGGGTATAATCCAGCAAAGTTGAAGCATGTGGCCAATAACTACCTACCGTTCTTTCGGGTTTCATTTTGTCTTTTAACGTGCCTTCGCCACCTGCCAATACAGGATTTCTGCCAACACCTTCACCAAACGAGCCGTGACAACTGGCACAATGCTCATCAAATAAATCTTCACCATCACTGGCAGTGCCTTGCCCTGTTGGAAGATTGTGGGTTGGGGTGACTTCTATATGCCAACCGGCGATTTCTTCTTTGCTGGCTTTTTTGCCTAAGTTAAAACCGCCTGTTTTAATGGTGATGGGTTCATAGGTTGCGGCATTAGCGGCTGGAATGATGCTATTGGCAACTTGTGCTGCAATTGTTGGTTCTTGCTTTTTGCTGTTTTCTTGACTGGCAACTTTTTCATCTGAACAAGCATGAATTGATAACGCCAATGCCAAAGCACCGACTAACTTAATAGATGATTTAAACTTGGACACTTTCCACCTCTCCATTTTTGTTAATTTTCCACGTATGAATGGCATTGTTGTGATAGATACTGGCGACACCGCGTGCTTCACGCAATTGTTTGAGTGTGGGTTGTACGTAACCATCTTCGCCTGTTGCTCGTGATTGCAATAAGACTTCTTCTCCACTCCATTCAAAAGGAATACTGAACCGTGTCCAACATTTATCCAAAACCAAACCATTGAGTTCCGCCTGTGTCCAATTGATACCACCATCGAAAGAAACATCTACATGTTTAATTTTACCTGTGCCTGTCCATGCCAAGCCATTGATAACATATTTACCATGATCTTTTAATGGTTTCTCTGGACAAGGAAAAGTAATAATGGCTTTGGCTTCCATAATCCATGAAAACAAATAGGCCTTGCCAATTAAATCTTTACGTTTTGGATCACGGGGATTGAGTAAATCGGTGTATTTTGAGGTTTCTTCACGCTGATAGGACGGCTCTTTGGTGACTTCGATGCGACGCAACCACTTAATAGAAGTATTACCTTCCCAACCTGGTGTTAATAGACGCAAGGGGTAACCTTGTTCAGGTCTTAATGCTTCGCCATTTTGCCCAAAAACGACCAACGTATCATCTAAGGCTTTTTCCATTGGCACCGAACGACTCATAGAAGCAGAATCCGCTCCTTCGGCTAAAATCCATTTGCCCTCAGGTTTAACGCCTACTTCTTCTAAAATGTACTTTAAAGGAACGCCCGTCCATTCACAACAATTGGTCATGCCATGAGTGAATTGCAAGCGACCCACTTGTGGACCTTTCCACTCCATTGCTGAATTTGCAGGGCATTCAATAAAATGTATGCGGGAAACATTCGGGAAGCGTTTAATATCATCCATGGTCAAGATGATGGGTTTTTCCACCAATCCGTGAATCATTAAACGGTGTTGTTCTGGATCAATGGTTGGTAAACCACCGTGATCACGTTCAAAAGCCAACCCGTTGGGAGAAATCATGCCTTTGATTTCTGCCAATGGTGTAAAACTAATTGAAGCGATAGAATCGGGTGTAAGCCAAGGCACTCGTAAGCGTTTGACGCCTTTTTCATATTTTGATGGCATTCCATAAGGATTGCTGTTGACTGGTTTGCCTAAATGTTTTTGCCATTCAGGCACATTGGGCGGTAAATTATTACCAGCAACGGCACTGCCAGTAGCCACCACCGCAGAGGCTGTTGCCGCCTGCGATAGAAATTTCCGACGGCTTTTGGTTTTCTCTGTTATGGATTCATCAATTGTTAAAATTTTTGATGAATCCTTATCAATATTAGATTTCAAATCCTTCATTTGACCCTCATAAACTGTTTATTTATTAGCAACCTCTAATATTAACAGCATCAAGTGGACAAAATCCAGTCAAATTTAATTATTTTTTTTAAAAAGATGACTTTTAGCACATGTGTGCTGGTGTTATACCTGTATAATACACCTATGCTTTTAATAACTGGAGAACAACATGCATACCACCTTAAATTTAACACTAACTAATGAAATAAACAATCATTTTGAAAATGTCCTTAATCAAATTGAATACAAAGACGAATCACAACTTATCAGCGAAGCTAAGGCAGGCTTAAGCGATTTGAAAAGTCGAGCATTAAGTTCTTTTGTTATGACTCATATTAAACAGTTAGAAGCAATGTTGGAAATGTTGCAAGACGACAAGTGGTCATTGTCGGAAACAAACAAAAAGGCAATACTCTCAGCTAGTCATTATTTACTCGATAATAATGATGTGATACCAGATGATATTCCCAAAATTGGCTTGTTAGATGATTGTATTATTATCGATATAGCCGCCAAGAAAACAAAAAAAGAATTAGACAACTACCAAGATTTCGACAAGACACGTAAAATTTACGCCAAAGACAATGAATTTAACATTAATGACTGGCGCAAAACCAAACGTCAAGAAAGTTTTAGTCGCCTAAGAAACCGCAGAAACAAAAGGGGCTAAGAGCTAAATTTTCAAAAAACACTTGAAAATTTTTACGAAAATGTTAGTATTGAGGTACTCTATATTTCTTTAGGTCATAATGAATAGATACATTCTAGGAGCTCATCCGAGAATAAATAAGCTATTCCAGAAAAGCTGGATTTGTGCATCTTTGATGCTGGTCTTTTTACTTATTAACCAATCTGCCGAGTGCAAGCAACTGAGCAATGAGGAACTGAATAAGTTAACCAAAGCCACAAAACGAAAAAGCGGCGTACCCGCTATAGCCGTTGCAGTAATTCGTAGCGATGCCATAAATTTTGGCATCGCTGGCACCCATAAAAAAGGCAGTAAGAAAAAAGTAACGCTTAAAAATAAATTTCATCTTGGGTCAAACACCAAAGCCATCACCTCGTTAATCGCAATGAAGCTTATCGAACAAGGGGCAATCAAATTGCAAACCTCTTTGTATGAATTGTTCCCTGAATTAACAAATGATGAATTTAAACAGGTGACTTTAGGTGACTTCTTATCTCATCGGGCACGAGTGATGACCTTTCGCAACAACGAGTTTGAATCATTAGGCCTCAAAGGCAGCACTTCAGACAAACGTTACCAACTAACAAAATACCTACTCAAGAAAAAACCGCTCAAAGAAGTTTTCAATTATTCCAACGCAGGCTATGTGGTCGCGGCTTTGATGCTGGAAAAAGCCGCAAAACAGAGTTATGAACAATTGCTGGATAAAACCATGCACGATTTAAAATTGGACTATTTTATTGGTTTCCCAAATAAACAGAATAAAGACAATCCTTGGGGACATCAATTGGTTAATGGCCGTTTAAAAGCATTAAAACCAAGCCATCATTATAAATTTCCTGATTATATGGTTTCAGCTGGTGATATTGCTATTAACATTCAAGATTATGCTAAATTTATTCAATTGCACTTACAAGGCTTGCGCGGCAAAGATAATTATTTGTTGGCAAAAGATTACCAGACTTTGCACTACGGCAAAAAAGGCTACGCCTATGGCTGGGCAAATCAAATAGATGAAAAGACTCGCTCAACATCACATTTTGGCTCACTTGGCACCTATTTTTGCTACACTGTCATTATGGACGAAGCCGATATTGCTGTCGTATTTATGTTAAATTCGATCGAGAAAAAACACGTCAAATCATCATATAAATTAGTTGCAAAAATTATCGAACTCACCTTTGCCAAATAAATCCCAATTCCCAATAGAGAAATCACCACAAGCCATTATCAATGACCTTAACTTTTTAAAAAACATGGTTGTTTTATAGCATTCCAGTTTCCAGTTGAGCGGCTTCACTCATCATGTTCTTGTCCCAAGGCGGATCAAAGACCATTTTGCATTTTACCGAGCCAATATTGGGTAGGAGTTTAATCTTAGTTTTGGCATCCGTCACGATAACATCACCCATGCCACAGCCAGGAGCGGTTAATGTCATCTCAATTTTCACATTAAACTTCCCATCTTTTTCTGCAACATCACATTCATAGACCAAGCCTAGCTCAACGATGCTGACAGGAATTTCAGGGTCATAAACATTTTGTAGTTGGTTCCAAACAGCTTGTTGCATATCTTCAAGATTAGCATTTTTATGCAAAACGGGCACGGCACTTGGTTCTTTACCAAGAGCATCGGCATTATGCCCCAATATCATGAACATACTGCCGTCGATAAAAACCGTATAGCTGCCGCCTAATGACTGCGTAATATACCCCACCGTTCCTGCGGGCAAGTTCATTGACTCACCTGATGGCACAACGATGGCTTCGACATCACGTTCTAATTTAAATGGTTCACTGTTGAGATTATACATTAGGATTTTTTGTGGCGGTTTTTAGTTAATAACATCAAAAAACGAGCAAACACATACAATAGGAAGCCCAAAACGATAAGATTAATGCCCCAATGGTTGGTGAGCTGTGCATCAAAACCGTAATCTATAGCTTTCATATAATTCCAAAGCATTGGCACGGCTCCAATAACGGCAATGGCTATCGCCACAAAAGATAGCATTTTGTAGCGATACATTTGATTGCGGTATTTTCGGTATTTTAGCGTTTTCGCTCGCTGCCAATCATCTTCACTATATTCCGCAAATTTTAGACCGCATTGAGGGCAAGTTTGCAACTTATTGGAAATCTTGTGTTGGCAGGAAGGGCAATTGATTAATGACACAAATTTTAACCATTATGATAAATAAATTGCAGTTTAACAATAATTATTGCATTTTACAATCCAGCAGGATAACCTTATCAACTTTGTAACAACTATTGAAACAATGATGACTATTGGTGAAAAATACGACAATATAAATTTAGTTCTAACAGGCAACAAAAAAGCACAGTTGCATGACTATTTGGGACAAAACTTGGTGCTTTATTTTTACCCAAAAGCCAATACACCAGGTTGCACCAACGAAAGTAATGATTTTAATGACTTGCTGGCTGAATTTTCCAAAAAAAACACCACCATTCTGGGTGTTTCAAAAGATACGCTCAAAAGACAAGAAAATTTCAAAGCTAAATACAATTTTGCTTTTGATTTGGTCGCTGATGAAAGTGAAGAGCTGTGCCATTACTTTGATGTTATCAAAGAAAAGAAAAATTACGGCAAAACCTATTTGGGAATTGTACGTTCTACTTTTTTATTTAATGCCAAAGGCGAGTTAGTGCAAGAATGGCGTAATTTACGTGTCAAAGGTCATGCTCAAAAAGTATTGGATTGCGTTCTTTAACCTTTTGCAAGGAGGCGGTCTGCGAACTGAAAATCTATACCAAAGGGTTTGGGGCTTATGAATTTTCCAAACAAACTTAAACAAAAACTTATTTTACGCAAAAATAATTTGAAATTGAGACGCCTGCAAGAGTGTGCGAATACAAAGGTGGACTTTTATTCAAACGATTATCTCGGCTTAGCACAATCACAATTAATTTATGACAAAGCTCATCAGTACATTTGTGAAAATATCACTCAATGCAATGGTGCAACTGGCTCACGTTTGATTTCGGGCAACAGTTATTTGCATGAAGAACTGGAGCAAAAAATAAAAAACACCCACCAAAGTGCAGCGGCGTTGCTTTTTAATTCAGGCTTTGATGCCAACTTGGGTTTGTTTGCCTGTATTGGACAACGGCATGATGTTTTTCTGTACGACGAATTAGTCCATGCCTCAATACATGATGGCATGCGTTTATCTTTTGCTAAAGCTTTTGCTTATGAACACAATAATTTGCACGAATTAGAACAAAAGTTGTGCCAGCACAGCCAAGACAAGGATAAAATTTGTTATGTGGTTACTGAAAGCGTCTTTTCTATGGATGGCGATTGCCCCGATTTAAGGCAAATGTTAGCCTTATGTAAAAAATACAATGCCTATTTGATTGTCGATGAAGCCCATGCCGTTGGTGTGTTTGGCTATGGACTGGTAGATAAACTCGGTATTGTAAATGACGTATTTGCAACAATCATTACCTTTGGAAAAGCTCTTGGCTGTCATGGAGCCGTGATTTTATCTTCGCAACAACTTAAAGAATACTTAATTAATTATGCACGTTCCTTCATTTACACAACCGCCATGCCTGCCCATGCTTTGGCAACAATTAAATTCGCTTATGCACAATTGCATAGCAAAGAAAATGAAGAATTACTCAATCTCATTGCGTATTTTAAATACACCTACAAAAAGCTTGCCTTAGAGCCGTTTTTTATTGTTAGTGATTCAGCTATACAAAGCTGCATTATCCCAGGCGAGAAAAGAGTGCTTCAATGTGCTCAGCACCTCATCAACAAAGGCTATAATGTCAAGGCGATTATTGCCCCGACTGTTGCCACTAAGCACGAGCGTTTACGCTTTTGCCTGCACAGTTTTAATAGTAAAAAACAAATTAAGTCCGTATTAAATCATTTGCTTAAAATTTTATGAAAAAGATATTTTTTGTGACTGGCATAGGCACCGATGTTGGCAAAACCATTGTATCTGCCATCCTTTGTGAAGCTTTGGCTGCCGATTATTTTAAACCTATTCAATCTGGTACAGGCGAAGATGGAATTAGCGGCGATGAGCTAATTGTCAAAAACTTGATCAGCAACAACCGCTCGAAAATTCACCCTTGTGCCTACCAACTCACCCAAGCTATGAGCCCTCATGCCGCTGCCGCTTGTGATGGTATAACAATTGACAAAGATTGTATCCGCCTGCCACAAACCACAAATACATTAGTGATTGAAGGTGCAGGAGGTTTGCTGGTACCAATAAATAATAAACACACCATAATGGACTTAATTGAGCCCAATTACCACGTTGTATTGGTTTCGCATCACTATCTTGGCAGCATTAATCACACCCTGCTTAGTTTAAAACTATTACAACAATGCGGAATGCAAACGTCTCTTGTTTTTAATGGCAACCGCAACAAAGCGACTGAAGACATCATTATTGCTATGAGCCAAACCCGTGTTATTGGCAGAATCAATCAAGAGTTTTCGATAAATAAAGCAACAATCAAAAAATACGCTGATGAATTTTCACAAACACTGAAACAATTATGAATCTTTCACAAAGCGATAAAAAATACATTTGGCATCCCTTGACTCAGGCTCAAAATAAACATGAAAATATTGCCATAATCAAAGCCCAAGGCGTTTACCTCTATGATGAAAATGGTCATCGCTATATTGATGCCATCGCCTCGTGGTATACCTCGATGTTTGGGCATTGCCACCAAAAAATTGTAAAAAGCGTTCAAAAGCAAATGCAAAATTTAGACCAAATTGTCTTTGCTGGCTTCACCCATAAACCAGCGGTTCAGCTGGCACAAGCACTTATTGAAATTTTACCAAGCTCTCAACAAAAGATATTTTTTTCCGATAATGGCTCAACCGCCAATGAAGTTGCCATAAAAATGTCCTTGCAGTATTTTTACAACTTAGGGCAAAAAAAACAAACCCTCATTGCTTTTGAAAATGCCTTTCATGGTGATACCTTTGCTGCCATGAGTGTTTCAGGGCTCGATGTCTATAATAAACCTTTTCTCGATTTGTGCTTAAAAGTTGAAAGAATACCTGTGCCCAATGATGACAATATTGAGCAAGTACTGCAAATGATGGAAAAATTATTGCAGAAACAAGATGTGGCTGCCTTTATTTATGAGCCTTTAGTACAAGGTGCCAATGCCATGCATATGTACAAGGCTAATTATCTGGATAGGCTTATTGCCATGTGTAAAAAAAATGAAGTCATCTGTATCGCCGATGAAGTCATGACAGGCTTTGGCAAAACAGGCAAAATTTTTGCCAGTAATTATTTACAAAATCAAGCCGATATTATGTGTTTTGCCAAAGCCTTAACCGCTGGCTTTGCACCCATGGCATTAACCAGTTGCAGTCAAAAAATCTACTCGGCATTTTTATCTAACAGCATGCAAACCGCATTTTTACATGCCCATACCTATACTGCCAACCCGCTGACATGCACCGCCGCACTGGCAGCACTGGAACTCTTACAAACCAAGGAAATAATAGACAACAGAAAAAACATCAACCAATCATTGCACAATTTTCGCAACAAAATCAAACATCATCCCTATGTTGCCAGCACGCGACTTCAAGGTGTCATACTCGCCATAGATTTACAGCAAGAAATTTCACGCTACGGCAACAAACGAAACGAAATTTTTGATTTTTTTATGCAACGCGGCATTTATTTAAGACCGCTTGGCAACACCATCTATATTGTTCCAGCCTTTATTATGACACAACAGGAGCTACAAAAAATCTACCATGCAATTCTAGAATTCCTCAATTGCCAAAGACCATGAATTGCTAAAAAGGGGAAAATCCCAAATCCTGATAGAAAAAATAAACAATTGACAAACATAAAAACCATGCTTAAATCAAAGAATAATGAGTTTTGTGATGGAGTTCACACTTTTAAGAAAAAAAATATGCTTTACTGGAACGTACAGAACTGAATGTTTAGTGGGTATTTGCTGGCTGTTTAAGTTGTAATGACTTTAGAAGATAGCCAGCAGCGCCTGTTCTCGCTACTGGCTAAGGCACAACCGTGGTGTTGTGCAATCCCACTAAAAATTGCTACAGTCCGAGCTTTGACCAGACTCGCGTCGTAGCTTTTACCCACGAGCTTCTATTATAGTGAGTGGATTAACTAATTTACTGTACAAAATTGTACAACTCAAAAAAAAATAGAAAATTATGCAAAATAAGCAGAAAATCAAAGAAAATTTAAACTTAAAAAAGAAAGCTCTTTCTTTGCTATCCAAGGCGATTGCCAAAATCATGCTTAAATTCAGACTGCCACGCAATGAATTCTTAATGGAACTGGATGAAAAACTAATACTCGAAGCCAAAAGAATTGACCCCAAAGCCAGCAATGTCGCCATAGCCATTCGCACTGGCATTGATCGTCGCTTTATCAGCAAACACTTAAAAGGTGAAATGCCCAAAACAAAACCGAACAAACTTACCGTAATTTTGGAAGAAATAAATTGGGTTACCTCTAAGTTTTACCATTCCAATAAATTACCGCTAACGGGGCCTTTTAGAACATTTCAAAGTATTTGTGAATCTATTGCTGCGGGTTCGCTAACCTATCAAGCAATACTAGCTGAGTTAGTTGACAATGGAAATGTGGTTGTCAAAGGAAATGATGTCGAACTTATAAAACTCAAAAGTGCAAACAAAAATGAGGTGAATTATTCGCAGATAACTGCCACGCAAATCAATCGCTTAGTGAATACCGTTATTTTCAATGCGGAAATAGCTGACAAACAAGAAAAATTAGTCCAAAGAACAATTTATTCAACCCAAATACACCCAAAGAATTTTACCGACCTTCATAAACAACTCATTAAGAAAACTGATTTCTATCGTGATGAGATAGCTGCGCTTATGCAACATTATGAAGAAGATGTAAATATAGGGACTTACCCAGAGTATGGATATTCGTTTTTAGAATACAACATAGAGAAAAAATCATGAAAAAAAAAGTTTAATAATATTATCATTAATCCTTTCTAACTGTGCAACCGCACAATCAACCAACCTTAGCTTAATTTCTTCTGAAAACTATGTTCAGGTCTGCGATAAAATCGGCGAAGACGGAACTGATGGTAAAATCGGCGAAGACGGAACTGATGGTAAAATCGGCGAAGACGGAACTGATGGT
>CAZQMH010000044.1:0-1101 GCA_964594435.1 uncultured Alcanivoracaceae bacterium | reverse complement strand
AAAATCGGCGAAGACGGAACCGATGGAAAATACTGTTATATTGTGCCAATAAAAAGCTAGTGCTGGCAAAAAATAGCCCATTTTAGCGTCTAAACGAGCGACTGCTTGAAATTCGAATAAAAACCATACTTTTAAAGAAAAGCATGCCAAATTATGCTAAAATTTGGTTCACTTTTTAACAAGAGAGGTTTTTATGAAAAAAACAGTATTATTTAGCTGTCTTTTAGTCACTACTATGGGCTTTGCTCAAGGCCAAGAAGATTTTAATGCCACCGCTCCAGTCGGGTGGGTCATTTCGAATCAATCTTCGCCCATTGGTTCATCCGCATGGCAGCAAGCTGCTAACACCAATGTCTTTGCAGCCCACCAGGGTGCAACAGGTGTTGAGTATTTTTTTGCAAATTTCAATAGCACAAGTGGCACGGGAACGATTTGTGACTTTTTAATTGCTCCTGCCAATGTCAATGGTACGCTCAAATTTTGGACACGCTCCACCATAGCTCAAGATGGTGTCACAATTTACCCCGATAGAATGACGGTACGTTATAGCCCGACAGGTGGCGTAAATACGGGAACATGTATCAATGGTAATTATGGTGATTTTACCACAGAATTGGTCACCGTAAATGCTGGCTTGGTTAATCAGGATTATCCCGCTGGTTATCCAGTTAATGCATGGACAGAATTTAGTGCAGGCATTCCTGGCACAACGGGTCGAGTGGCTTTTATTTATGATGTGCCAAATGGTGGTCCTAACGGCTCAAACTCCAATTATATTGGCTTGGACTCAGTTTCGTGGACAGGTGATTTAATTTTCGCTAACGGTTTTGAAGTGGCTGTCAAATAAAACCCAGCCAGAATCAACTTCCAAAATCCCGAAAGAAAAAGGCGAGCACAATGCTCGCCTTTTGGTTTTTTAGACCTCAAATCCCGATAGAGAAATGCGATTGATAGTGCAAATAATTGATGTGCATAGGAAAGTCATAAAAACCGTATTCACCTTATTGGTGATAAAGCTTTTTATGAATTTTCTCGGACAAGCCTCCTATGAAGGGGCAGGAATCTGTATTGTCTTTGAACGAATGGCTAATTTAGCATTTC
>CAZQMH010000043.1:0-14312 GCA_964594435.1 uncultured Alcanivoracaceae bacterium | reverse complement strand
TGACTACATTTCCAGCCAACCATCCAGCTGGAGAGTGGCATCGCAGGCAAAAATCACCCACTCCAGGAACATCATTATTAGCAACATCAACAGCTGCCCAAAACAAGGGGTCACGCATGGCATTAGCTTTCATTGAGCCTTCCCAAGTAGAAACGGGCAAAAAACTATTCTCAACCGCGTTTGGATTTTGGGTGGCATGACATACATTGCAATCGGCTACACCTTCAAGTGGAAAATTAAGCTTTGGCTGTGTACCGTTTGGGGTAAAATCTAAAAAACCAGATAACACATGGTTTTGATTCAGCTGAGAAAATGCACTTTGATAAAGCAGGCTAAAAACTAAAAAGATAAGAAAAAAAGCTATATATTTTATTTTTTTATTTGGCATTTTAATACAATTGTCTGGAGAGTATTTTGTATTGTACTCTAATATTCTAAGTGAAATTGTAAGAAAATGTAAGTTCCCAAACCCTGATTCCAAATCGCAATAAAGAGTGCCAGCAGTTGATGGACAAAAGAAAGTGATAAAAACTAAATCCTGGAGATTGGTGATTAAACTTTTTAACGATTTCTTAGGTGCGTTAAGGGCTTGTGCTTTCTTTGTGATTTCACTATCGGGATTTGGGTATTATATACATCTAACGTAACTGCTCGCACCTACCGTCATTGCCGCGAAGGCGGCAATCTCATAAATAATAATTACAATGGTAGGTAAATTATAAAGCCTTTCACCATAGAGATTCCTGCCTACGCAGGAATGACGGTGTGAGTTGTTACAATCTAACAAAAAAAACAGTATGAATATTGCTGATTTTAATTTATGATTGTGTGCATGGATATTCGATAATAATGCATATAATGAATAGCAAGAAAATAAAAAATATATTTTCCACGAATTCAGACACTCATAATGAAGTCATGAAATCAAGAAAAACTAATGTCGCTATGGCTCGTTGGGGCTTTTCTTGGTTGAGATTTCGGGGTGCAATGGTCTTATTGTTGTTATTTGTATTTTGTGCACAGGCAAAAATAACGGGACTTCCTCCCTATAAAACTATTGATATTCCCTTTGCTGAGTTTGGTAGTCATTTCGATTTGGTTGTTGATGAGGATAATGTGCTCTATATTGCCTCGGCAAAAGGAGTGAAAATCTTTGATGGCATTCAATGGCAACTTGTACAAAATGCTAACCACAGCAGCATCAGAAGGCTGTTCTATTTTCAGCAACGAGTTTATGTTGGCGGGTCAGGTAATATTGGTTATATCGAAAAAAACAAGTTTGGACAATACCAATACACCGATATAACCACCGACAGCTACCAACAGCAATTTGAATCCGTGTGGCAAATTCTCTTATGCGATAATGTAATCTATTTCCAAGACATTCATGATGTGTTGTCCTATGACTTGAACAGTAAGAAAACTTATAAATGGCACTTTGCAGCAAAACTTGGTTCTATGTTTTGTTCCAATGGGCAAATAACACTACAAAACAGAAGCACGGGACTGGTTGAATTAAAAAATCAAAAATGGCAAGATAGTCCAATTCATTTGCAAAAAAATGATTTAATTTACAGTTTCACACCTTTGGCTAATAAAGAAGAAATTTTTATCTTGTCCGATATTGAGCAATGGCGAGTTATTGAAGACCAGCAAGTAAAAACTTTAAGTCATTCAAGTGAGTTGCCGCATATACTTAACTATGTCTCAGTCGCGGCCATTGAAGGTGATGATTTTGTCTTGGGGTCTAATAATGGTTTACTAACATTTGTCAATACCAAATCCAACTATTCTGAAACTTTTCAATTAAGCAATGAATGGCTTGCTAAAATTATTTACCAAGACAATCAATTAATTATTTTGACAGAATTCAAGGTGTATTATCTTGAATGGCCGAGCCCTTTTCGATTTTTTTCGCAAGAATCAGGTGTATCAAGTGACATTCATCATATGCAAAATTGGAACGATAAATTCTATATCGCCTCTAGTTCTGGTGTTTATTTAGAAGATCAAGGGCAAAAAATTTACCAGCATAAGTTATTTAAAAGACTCAATTGGACAAATCGTGAAGCGTGGAGTTTATTGCCTTTATCAGAAACGAGGCTTTTGTTAGCGGAATCGCACAAATTATACGTGATTGATAACCAGCAGAACGCAAGCCCTAGCGCAATTAGTTCTATGATTTATCCACGTGAATTGTATGCTTCTAAATACAATAGCAAATTAAGCTATGTGGTAACCGAGTATGGGTTATATTGCTTATTCGATGAGCAAAGTGGTTGGAATTTAAAAAAACTTTATTCACAAAGACCACTGAGCCTCAGCGAAACAAAAGCAGGCAAACTGTTATTGACCTTTAACAATCCTCAAGGTGTAGAACTTACATTTAATCCTGATTCAGGACTGTTGTTAAAAGAATCACAAGTCAAAATTGACAACAAAAAAAACCTTTTTTCACCTCAAACTAAAACTACCGCTTTAGTGGTAATAAATCATCAAGTTTATTCCTATGCAAACCAAGTGCTACAACAAGTAGATTTATTTGGGCTTGCCACAGCACTAGAAAATGAGGCCGTCCTATCCATTAAACAAGACTCAAAAGGTCATTTCTATGGGCATACTTTCACTAAATTCTTTATCTCAAATAATAAGCAATGGCAGGTGATTAATTTAAAACCCTATTTACAAAGTATCATCAACAGCACAAAAGAAATAGGAAATGAGATAAAAATAGCCTCTTATGGGAAAATCATTACTTATATTCAGCAAGATAAAATATCCACACCCAAGATAAAACACTATAAGCTCAACCTGAATTCTGTTAGTGTTTCCAAACAGGGCAAAAAAACGCCATTAGCTCTTACTCCAGAACAGACATTTACTTGCACTCAAGGAGATTGTTCGATTAATTTCAGTTTTTTCTTAAATGACGTAGTTAATCACGCTAAACACCATTATCGCTACCGTTTGCTTGGACTGGATGATGAGTGGTCAGAGTATTTTAAGGATACCCACATAACTTTTAGCAAATTACCTGCGGGAAACTATAGCTTTGAAGTGCAGGCTCAAGACTTAAATGAATCGTCGTATGCAACTGTACCTTATAAATTTATTATCCTACCAAAATGGTACTTGAGCAATGCTGCCAAGGTTATGTGGTTAAGCTTCACATTATTGGCACTCTATTTTCTATTTAAACAAGTCATAAAATGGCGAGAAAAAATTCATGAAATTCAAAAAGCCGAACTAAAAGAAATCATTCAAAAAAAGACAATTGCACTAGAGCAAGCCAATGAAGAACTAACAAAAATTGCTCACAGTGATGGATTAACAGGACTTTCTAACCGCTTGTTTTTGGATGAATACATCAATAAACTTGTTGCTGGCAACGTACAAAAACTTGCGGTCATCATGTTAGACATGGACTTTTTTAAACATTACAATGACAGCAATGGGCATTTGGCTGGTGATGAGCTCTTAAAACAATTAGCACAGCACTTAAAACAAACCTTTCAATTAGAGAACAATATTATTGTACGCTACGGCGGAGAAGAATTTTTGGTCATTATTCCAAACTGCTTATCCAAATTG
This sequence comes from uncultured Alcanivoracaceae bacterium, assembly GCA_964594435.1. Taxonomy (GTDB): domain Bacteria; phylum Pseudomonadota; class Gammaproteobacteria; order Xanthomonadales; family Marinicellaceae; genus NORP309. Next base: position 10,721 of record CAZQMH010000043.1, on the reverse strand, counting down.
GCAAAAGAAAAAGCAGAAATTTTAAGACAGCTCATTGAAAACAAAGAAAAGAAAACAAGCGTTTCAATTGGCATAGCGACACAGAGCAAAGGGGAAGAAATCACTACTCTCAAAGATGTCTACAAATTAATCAACCAAGCCGATAAAGCACTTTATACCGCCAAAGAAACTGGTCGGAATAAAATTGTCATGGCATAAGTAAGGTTCTTACTTTTGTACATGGAAGCCATCTTTAACTTTTTTTCTTTTCCTGATTAAACCTTGTTGCGAGGTGTTGGCAACAAACTTTCCATCCAATGTATAAACACGACCTTGAGCAAAACCACGACCTTGGCTGGCAACGGGTGATACAATATCATACAACAACCAGTCATTTACATTGATGTCATGATGAAACCACATGGCATGATCAAGGCTGGCAATTTGTAGTGTTGGATCAAGATAGCTTACGGGATGCGGAAATGTCGCCGTTGCCACAAGATGAAAATCTGACACGAATGCCATCAACTGGCGATGCAAGGGTTGGTGGTCGGGTACTTGATGGCGTGCTTTGAACCAAATTTGCCGAATAGGTTCGTTTTTGCCTAAATCAAAAGGATCAATATCATCGGCAAACCGAAACTCAAAAGGGCCTTGGGTGGTTAGCAAACGTCGCATTCGTGGTGTGAGGGAATGCATCTGTTTGGAAGTTAGGAAAGGCTTTTCATCCAATTCATCTGGTTTGGTCACATCTGGCATTGCAACTTGGTGTTCGTAGCCCGTTTCAGGTGTTTGAAAAGAAGCGGCTAGATTCAGAATGGGGCGGCCATGCTGAATGGCTACCACTCGACGATTACTAAAACTGCGACCGTCCCTGGCTCTATCGACTTGGAAAACCACAGGTTTCTTTACATCACCTTCTCGCAAGAAATAGGCATGAAAAGAATGGACATGTTTGCCTTCAACCGTGCGGTAAGCAGCAGCAACAGATTGTGCCAAGACTTGCCCACCAAAAATACGACCCGTACCAATATCCAAAGATTGGGCACGGTAATAGTTTTCTTCAATCTTTTCTAAATTAAAATATTTCAGGAGCTTTTCGACTTCATTCATGATTTTTTCTCACAATTTTCCAAACGGTGCTGCAAACTAATTTGAGCCAAGACTTTATCCCACGGAAATAATGCACCCGGATCCATTTTGCGACGAATATAAATGTCAGGGTCGTTTTCAGAAGGAATCAAACGCCTATCCAGTTCTTCATGTCCGCAAATATATTTCAAATTTGGCAAAGTTTCGCTTAATTTATGCAACAAAATGATTAAGGCATTGATTTGTGCATCGGCATAGGAATCCGTCATGATTTGGTGGTTGGTTTTGTGCCAATAAGGATAGCGTCCAAGATTGTCCAATTCAATACCGATAGTATTTTGATTGTGTCCTTTTACGTGGTGGGCTACGCGGTTATCACTGACCCATTGGTAGACATCGCCTGATTTGGTAATATAATAATGCCCACTGTTGCCCGTTCCTGACTGGTAGATAACTTTTTCGCCGTATTCACGAGCGACAGTAATATTGGGTAATTCTGTACAATGGATAACAACCGACTCAATTGCCGATAACTTTCGGGCTTCGAGCTTATCGTTATAAGGCAAAAATTGATTTAATTCGGAAGTCATGGATTCTAATAAAAATGTTAAAAAATAGGTAAATGGATGAGTTTTTGATTTAAATTATGAACGGGCAAATAGTGATCAACCAATAAAAACGCAAAAATAAGCATCAAATACCAAATAGAATACTTAAATACTTTCCATGGCAACATCGGGTCTTGACTGGTGCGTAATTGGAAAGCCAATTGCAAAAAACGTAAGCCGAGAACAACCGCTCCAATAAGATAAACCCAACCACTCATGCCGACCAAATAAGGGAACAAAGTGATGATAAACATCAAAATTGTGTAAAGAATAATATGTAACAAGGTATGTTGAATACCATGCGTTACTGGTAGCATCGGAATTTTTGCTTTGGCATAATCATCCACCCGATGAATTGCCAAAGCCCAAAAGTGCGGTGGTGTCCATGTAAAAATAATCGCAAACAATAATAAAGCATCACCTGTAAGATGCCCCGTTACCGCCGTCCAGCCCAAAACAGGCGGGGCAGCTCCAGCCGCTCCACCGATGACAATATTTTGTGGCGTGATGCGTTTCAGAAAGAAAGTGTAAATAAAAGCATAACCAATTAAGGAAAAAAAAGTTAAAACAGCGGTTAAAACATTTATCTTCCAAACCAAAACAGTCATTGAAACAAGGCATAACAAAGCCGCAAAAATAATTACATTGGCATCGGTTAATTGCCCTTGAGGTAAGGGTCGGTGCTGGGTTCGCAACATAATCGCATCTATTTTTTGGTCTGCCCAATGGTTGATGGCAGCGGCAGAACTGGCAGCCAAACCAATACCAAGCAAGCCATAAAAAAGCACCGACCATGAAGGTAAGCCAGCATCGACTGCCAACAACATGCCAACTAACGCGGTAAAAACAATCAACAAAACGACTTTCGGCTTGGTTAGCTCTAAATATTGACTAAAAAGATTCTTTTTCATTTAGAACTCTTTGCCAGTTTTGTACAATAACGTCACAACAGTCAACAGCAACAAAGCTGCCACACCGTTATGAGCAACCGCAACAAATAAAGGTAAGCCCAAAGTTACATTGGCAATGCCCAAACTTACCTGAACCGCCAATAAAACCAATAAAACAACACCCAGCGGCATCAATTCGCGATTTTTCAATAACTTTGTTGCCAACCAGATAAAATACAAAGTCAACAAAACAAAGCCCAGCCGATGGCTCATTTGTATGGCAATTCGAGCAGGTGCATCCAGTACGCCATATTCGTAGTTAATTCCCAATCCACGCCACAAGACAAAAGCTTGTGAAATATCAGTTGGCGGAATAAGCTGTCCATTGCATAAGGGAAATCCCACGCAAGATAAGGCGGCATAATTAGAACTTGTCCAACCACCCAAAGCAATTTGCATGATTAAAAATAACAAGGCAAAAACCACCATCCAGCGCTTAACATGCCCAGCATAACGATAAGTAGTAACATTTGGCGAAGTCGACAATGCCAACCATGCCAATAATGCCATAGTCGTCATGCCGCCAAGCAAATGAGCCAAAACAATCAAAGGTTTGAGTTGCAAAGTCACCGTCCACATGCCTAATGCCGCCTGAAAGAGAATGACCAACAACAAAGTAGCGGGCAAGGTCAAGCCAATGTCTTTGCGTTTTTTATAAGCCAGAACAAACAAGGCTAAAACAATCAAACCAAGCGTGCCAGCAAAATAACGGTGCACCATTTCTTTCCAGGCTTTATGTGGCTCAACTTGGCGTTGCGGAAAATCGATATTGGCTTGTTGGATTGCCGAAGTTTCCATCGGAACAGTCGCTTTGCCATAACAACCGGGCCAGTCTGGACAGCCAAGCCCCGCATCGGACAAACGCACATAAGCCCCAAGCACTATAACAATCAGGGCAAACAACACACCAAACCAAGCAAGTTTTGAATAATTTTTCATGACAGAATATATTTTTCTAAGAGTTGGATTTTACAAGATTGTGCAAACAAAAGCCATTAAGCATTAACTTTTTCGGGCACGAAGCATTAAACTCAAGTCTTTAATGACATCCTGAGGCGTAAAATCTTTTGGATAAGACATCATCAAAAAGCCTTCGGGTGCAATGATATAAAGTCCGTTACCATTGCCAAGAGATGTCGGGGAAAGTTTTTTAAACAGCGTATCTAGCACACCATTACTGGGATAGCTTCTTTGTTCAATGATAGCAAATCTTTCGGGGATTTTAATGTCAGAACCATCAAGGTGAAGCACTAAAAGCTTGATTTGGTCTTTTTTATGACCTCTGGTAAGGCGAATACGGTAAATTTCCTCTAACATATCAGTGCATTTTTTATCACAAGCCCCTGAATGTTGATAAACGATGGTCCATACTTTTTCAAAATCAGCTAAAATTTCATTATCACTTACTTTTATCGGCGGCTGAATTAAATCGCCATGATTTTTGGAGGGTTTCTCTTTGTCTAAAAAATAAATTGCCAATAAAATTGGGGCAACAAAAAGTAAGGCAATGGCAGCAATTGATAGCTTGTTTTTGGTTTGGGCTTGCATAAAATCAGGACTTCATTGAAAAAATTGTGAATTCTACCACAGGCGTGGACGATTGGGTCGCTGCTAGCAAAATATTTGTGCATAAAAAAAGGCTACCTGTGTGGGAAGTAGCCTTTGGTTAGTAAATGATATTGACGAAATTCGAATAGGGAATGGGGGGAACATCAAAATCATCTAACTGTGTTCCATTATAGCAACTCAACATCATAAAACTGTGAGTTCTATCACAAAACTCAATCAGACCTTAAAAAAGCACAAATTTTCTTCTTTTGAGCCATGGCATCGGCATAGCCCAATGCGATTAATGCCTTGGTGTAACCTGGTTCAAACAGCAAATAACTGGGCATACGCCAATCCTTACCCCAACCACCAATCATCTTTAGCAAAGTTCGCACAGGTCTGGGAATATCACCAGCATGTTTTTGTGTAACCTCTCTTACATCTATGCTGGGTTTTATTAATAATGTTGATATGGGTTTTAAATTAATTTCACCACGCTGTTCCTCACTTAACAGAGCAATAGTTTTATTAATTCTCTTCATGCGTGATAAATCAGCCATCAAGGTATCCATAAAAATCGTATCCAACATATAACCACCAAGTTCGCCCATAGACGGATACTCAGAAACGGTAGCAGGTGGTGCAATGGCAGATTCATCACGTGTGCCAATGACCAAAATTTTGTCCGCTCCCAGATGAATAGAAGGAGAAAGTGGTGCCGTCATACGCAAACCACCGTCGCCATAATACTCTTTGCCGATTAATTGGGCAGGAAACAAAAAAGGCAAAGCCGTAGAAGCAAGAATATGTTCTACTTCAATTTTTTCAGCAATACCAAAACGTCGGGTTCGTTGCCATTGTTGAACGGAAGCTTTGGCTTGAAAAAAAGTTTTAGCTACCGACACATCATAAGACGATGCGGTAATTGCCAAACCATGCAAATGATTATTGGTGATGGCTTGTTGAATTTGTGACAAATGCAATTGTTGGCTTAACAACTGTTGCAAAGGCGTGTTGTCCAATAAAGAACGCGGAGCGTGCACCCCAAGTTTGGCAAACAATACCGAACCCACAACTTTTGCCATGGTTTTGGCGATTGTGCCAGCATTGGTGCGATAAATATCATGGCAATGAATGGAAGTCCAAAATTTTTCCAGCCGCCTTACACCTTGAGCCAAGTCATGAGCGTAGCTGGCAAGTACAACCGCATTAATAGCACCAGCGGAAGTGCCAGTAATAATCGGGAAAAGTTTATCCTTTTTCGCAATAATCGACATAATGCCTTTTAAAACACCGACTTGGTAAGAGCCACGAGCTCCACCTCCAGGTAGCATGAGGGCGATTTTATGCTGAGGTTGATGATTTGATAAGCTCATAGAATAGTTGAACCATTTTTATTGACTAAAATTTCAGAAATTTAATATACAGGGGCTCATTTAAGTTTACAATGACTTATGATTTTATACAAGCGTGTTATTATGAAGACATTATTTTTCCTCCTTTTCTCTTTTTGCACCCAAGCAAGTGATTATTTTCTCAACCTTAAAGGTGACCCAACCCAAGGCGGTTTGATCATTGCCCAAACCAACCCAGCAGCCAAAGTGAGCATAAACGGTAAAAAAACCCATGTGACGGATGATGGATATTTTATGTTTGGCTTTGGACGTTTCGCAGAAAATGCAGCCAAACTTGTTATTGATTACCAAGGCACAAGCTATCGAGCCACCATTGCCGTCACGCCGCGAAAATTCAAAACCGAAGTCATCAACGGCTTGCCACCAAAAAAAGTTAATCCACCCGCCGAAGTTTATGCCCAAATCAAAGCCGATAACATCAAAGTTGGCAAGGCACGCTCTTTCTTCACCGACTCAAAAGATTTTTTACAACAATTTATTTGGCCCGCAGATGGACGTATCAGTGGCGTTTATGGTTCACGGCGAATCTTAAATGGTCAAGCCAAACGTCCACATTACGGCATGGATATAGCCAATAAAGTCGGCACCAAAGTGATAGCACCAGCTGGCGGTATCGTTCGATTAGCCGAAACAGGCATGTATTACACTGGCGGAACCATTATTATTGATCATGGTTACGGGCTGACAACCACATTTATGCACATGAGCAAAGTGGTGGTGGAAGTGGGTTCACGTGTTGAACAAGGAGAAAAAATCGGCGAAATTGGCATGACTGGTAGAGCCACGGGTCCACATTTAGACTGGCGAATTAATTTAGGCAAAAAAACGCGTCTTGACCCGCAATTAGTAATTCCAAAAAGGTGATTAAGCTTTTTACTGCGTATCGTCTTGTGATTTCTATAACAGGATTTGAGGGGAAATAGACAGGCTTAAAACTTACGAATAAGGGCTGTAACAACGCCCCAAATTGTGAGTTCGTTTTCGCCACTCATGACAATGGTTTGGTAATCCTTGTTGGCGGGTACGAGGCTGATTTTATCTTTTAAGGATAAACGCTTGATGGTAAATTCATGGTTCACGGCAGCAATAACAATATCGTTGTCTTTGGCAGTTAGTGAACGATCAACCACCACCAAATCACCCGCAAAGATACCCACATCTATCATCGATTCACCTTCGACTTTTGCAAAAAATGAAGCGGTAGGGTTTTTTAATAAATAATCATTCAAATCCATCGTGTCGCCAAGATATTCCTCCGCAGGTGATGGAAATCCAGCAGGCACATGGGTTTCATACAATGGCAATTCTAAGCTAGAGGTAACAGGCGATAAGATTGAAACTTTAGTCATTGCTAAAAATGTGTGCAGAAAGTTGTGCTATTTTAGCCTAAATTTATGCTAAACTATATTTTTTTTACTAAGAATGCCATGACAACTGTAAAATTACATAATCCGCTCAATAAAAAAATGATCTTCTTTTATGCCGTTGAGCTTATTTCTGCAAGTGTTTTTACGCTATTGCAAGAATTTTCAGGCTTGATGTGGTTGGCGGTTGTTGTCAGTTTTTTAGGTATTATGCCAAAATATTTGGCGACACAAGGTGGTTTGAACCCCAAAACGGCTAATCTAATCACCACAACATGCCTGATTTTATCCTCCTTGCTTTGGGCTTATATCATAATGTATAGTCTAAAATCGGCACCTGTTATCTATTCAGGTATCTTAGTTGCTCGAATTCTTGCCACAATCATTGCCTTTAAGGAAATACGTGACCACCTTATCATCGTTGTGCCTTTGTTACTGGCATTTGCCTTAATGAAACCCGCAGGCTGTGTGCCACCTTTAGCCTTTTAGATAGAAATTTATGAAAATTGCCTTCGTTGCCAGTCGCTCAGAAACTGCCTATACTTCATTAAAGCAGCTGCAAGAAAAATACCAAGCCAATCTTGCCAAACCCAAAAAAGCCGATGTTATCATTGCTTTAGGTGGTGATGGTTTTATGTTGCACACCTTGCACCGCTTTATCGAGAAAGAAAAACCTGTGTTTGGTATGCGGCGAGGAACCGTTGGTTTCTTGATGAATCGTTACAGCGATGAGGATTTAATTGCACGCCTCGAAAAGTCCCAAGTTACTCAATTACACCCCTTAAAAATGCTCGCCACCACAACCAAAGGCGAACATTTTGAAGCCTTAGCCATCAACGAGGTTTCACTTTTGCGGCAAACTCGACAATCCTCCCGCATTGGCATCAGCATTAATGGTCAAAGCAAAATAGAACAATTGGTTGGTGACGGCATTATGCTGGCAACTCCAGCGGGCTCAACCGCCTATAATTTATCAGCTCATGGACCCGTTTTACCACTTGGTGCCAATATTCTGGCCCTCACACCCATCAGCCCATTTCGTCCACGTCGCTGGAAAGGCGCGATTATACCAGCAGATGCACACCTTAAATTTAGTGTACAAGATTGTGCTAAACGCCCTGTCAGTGCCACCGCCGACAATTATGAAGTGCGAGATGTGGATTGTGTCGAAGTATTTGAGGATAAATCAATTACTTTAAAATTATTATTCGATCCTGAACATTCCTTAGAAGACAGAATTATCAATGAGCAGTTCATCATCTAACACACAAAACAACCAAACAAGCAATGAGTATGCTCCTGTTCTTATTATTGCGGTTTCCTCTCGAACATTATTTGATTTAAGCAAAGAGCATCATTTGTATTGTGAAAAAGGAGTGGACGAATACCGCCATTATCAGCTCAGCCATGAAGAAGAAATTCTCAAGCCAGGCATTGCCTTTCATTTGGTGCAAAAACTGCTTGATATAAGACATCCGAAAACGCAAATTCCATTAGTTGAGGTGGTACTGGTGTCTCGTAATAACGGCGATACAGGTTTGCGTATTTTTAATTCTATCGCTCATTATGCTTTAAATATTCAACGTGCCGCTTTTTCCAATGGTAAATCGCCCTATGCCTATTTGAAAGCTTTTGGTGCCCATTTGTTTTTATCTGCCCACAACAAAGATGTTGAGTTGGCATTAAAAGCGGGCTATGCCGCAGCTCATTTAATGACCGAAAACATCAAAACTAAAGATTGCCTTGCTCAAGATAAGCAAGTGCGTATCGCCTTTGATGGAGATGCGGTTCTATTTTCCGATGAATCAGAAAAGATATACAAACAAGCAGGATTAACGGCATTTAAGGAAAACGAATCACAAAAGGCAGAAATTCCACTTACAGGTGGGCCATTCAAGCCTTTTTTACTGGCATTGCATCAATTGCAATCTTTATTCAAGGTCGATGAAACACCTATTCGCACCGCATTGGTCACCGCACGCTCGGCTCCTTCGCATAAACGTGTTATCTTAACGCTCAGAAATTGGGGCATACGTATTGACGAAGCTCTTTTTTTGGGAGGACTGGATAAAGCCGAATTTCTCAAAGCTTTCAAAGCCGATATTTTCTTTGATGATCAACTTATTTATATTAAATCTGCCAGCGAAAATCAACTAACATCAGGTCATGTTCCACATGGCATTGCTAATAATCGAGCCCTAGAATAGAAAAGCTGGATTTGGGATTTATGCTTTTTTTTGCTTTAATTTATAAGCACATCGTCTGCCACCTTGCATGATATGCTCTTCACGGGTAATTTCGGCTAAGTCTTTAAACAAATTTTGGAATAACTGTAACTCACTGCGGCAAAAATTAAGGCAATTGCTAGCAGCCGCACATATAGAACAATGGTTTTCTAACAACCAAAACTCACCGTCTCTTTCTTCAACAGTTGCCATATAACCTTCATCGCTGCGAATTTTTGCTAATTCTTCTAGTTTTGGTCGCAAGCCATCAAGTTGGTTTAATTTTTCGGAATAATGCACAAAAGTTTCATGTTCTCTTTGTTTAATCAACCTCTCCAAGCCTTGTTCGCCAAAAACTTGTCTGACTGATGCGATTATTTGCAAATTTAGAGTCTCATGACCATCGGGAAAATGCCTATCGCTTTTTTTGGTAAGCGACCAATAGCGTGTTGGCCGACCACGGGCAACTTTTTTGTCTTGGTAAGCAACATCTCCAGATTGCTCCAATTGCAACATGTGTTGCCTAATGCCCATGGTCGTGACTTTCAACTCATTAGCCAATGCTTTTGCGGTCATGGCACCCTTGGTTTTGAGCAGTTGTAAAATTTTGTTTTCGGTTTTCATGCTGCTATTATGCCTTATTTGCTATTTATGTAAAGAAAATACTTTACTTATTCCTGCTGTAACACTAATATGTAAAGCAATTACTTTACTAAATAAAATTATGCAACTTAATCAAATAACCTTACCCGTCAAAAATATAAAAGAATGCGTGCAGTTTTACCTCACTTTGGGGTTGACCCAAATTGTTGACTCCCCGCATTATGCACGATTTGTTTGCCAGCAGAGCAACAACACTTTTTCCATCATTCATGACGATAACGATTATAAAAATGGTGCGGTTGTTTATTTTGAAGAAGAAAACCTGGATAAATGGGTCGAAGAATTGCAGAAAAAAGGTTTGGCTTTTGAGCAATTACCACAAGATGAATCTTATCTGTGGCGTGAAGCGGTTTTAAAAGACCCATCAGGCAATAAAATCAAACTCTACTGGGCAGGTGATAATCGCCTCAACCCGCCGTGGCGAGTAACAATTCAAACAGGAGAAAAAACATGATACATTTAGAGCATTTAAATCTTGTAGTCAAAGACATGCAAGCAACCCTAAAATTTTACCAAGCGGCTTTTCCCCATTGGAAAATTCGTGGTGGTGGCAAGAGCCAATGGTACGGGCATCCACGTAATTGGTTGCATTTTGGCGATGATTACACTTATTTATCTTTAAATGACAGTGGCACAGGGGAAAACAGAAAACTACAAGAATACCAAGTCGGTTTGGCACATTTTGCCTTTGTTGTCAGTGACATTAAAGGCGTGATAAAGCGTTTTAAAGCCATTGGTCTTGAACCATCCGTGCCATACGATGGCGATGAAACCCGTGGCAGTGTTTATTTTGTGGATCCCAATGGTTATGAAGTTGAGTTTGTTAAATATTATGTAGATGATCCGAGCAAGAGAAATCATTATACCTAAAGATATA
>CAZQMH010000042.1:0-14396 GCA_964594435.1 uncultured Alcanivoracaceae bacterium | reverse complement strand
TTATTCCTTGCTTAGACGTTGCCCCTATAGAATTACGGGCTTTCAATTTCACCCTGAAAAATCGGGGCACTACGGTTTGGAGGTTTTGCAAAAATGTTTGGCTTAGGTGATTATTTTTTTTACCACAGAGAACACAGAGCTCACGGAGGATTTTTTTCTCTGTGCTCTCTGTGTCCTCTGTGGTTAATTGACAATCTAATAGTTGAAGAATATTTTCATTCCTGTCAATGCATGAATGATGGAGGAAGTGTTCTATGTCCTTAGTTCCAAGAATTATTCCTTGCTTAGACGTTGCCCCTATAGAATTACGGGCTTTCAATTTCACCCTAAAAATAGGGCACTACGGTTTGGAGGTATTGAAAAGATGTTTGGTTTAATAGAATATATTTTAAACCACAGAGGACACAGAGCTCACAGAGGAATTTTTTCTCTGTGCTCTCTGTGTCCTCTGTGGTTATTTTACAATCTCTCAGTTACAAAACACCGTCATTTTTGCCCGCGAAGGATTAACAGAGGTCTTATCTTATGTCTTTAGTCCCACGCATCATTCCCTGCCTAGATGTTGCCAACGGACGGGTCGTTAAAGGCACTAATTTCAAGCTATTGTTGGACATGGGTGACCCCATTGAATTGGCATTAAAGTACCAACACCAAGGAGCGGATGAAATCGTATTTTTAGACATAAAAGCCAGCGTCGATAAGCAGGCCTCAGCACTTGCCATGATTAAAAAAGTTGCCATGACTTTGTCGATTCCTTTTACTGTCGGTGGCGGCATCAAACAATTATCTGATGTCGATAAATTTTTTGATGCAGGAGCCGATAAAGTGACTTTGAATACCGCAGCGGTTGAAAATCCACAATTAATCAACCAAATTGCCAATAAATACGGCTCACAAAGCCTTATTATTGCTATTGATGTCAACCATGAAAGCAATGGCGATTTGGCAATTTACACCCACGGCGGTTCCAAACGGGTGAAAAAACCTTACGCAAACTGGATAAATGAAGTGGTAGAACGCGGAGCAGGAGAAATCTTAATGACTGCCATGCACAAAGACGGCACGGGTTCGGGCTTTGATTTGGAGTTGCTCAAACAAGCGGATTTTCCTCTGCCCATCATTGCCTCAGGCGGTGCAAATAAGCCCAAAGATTTTTTGGATGCGATTATTGCTGGAGCTGATGCCGTGTTAGCGGCGGGTATTTTTCACCGTGATGAATTTACGGTAGCCGATGTTAAAAATTATTTAATCAACAACAAAATAAAAATGAGAATATAACCATGTTAATCCCATCCATTGATTTACTCGACGGCAAAGCCGTACAATTACAACAAGGTCAAGCTGATAAAAAAATAATCGAAAAAGACGATATTTTTGCCTTGTTAGAAGAATTTTCGCTTTATGGAGAAGTGGCAATTATTGATTTAAATGCCGCCATGGGCACGGGCAGCAATCAAGAATTAATTGAACAAATGTTACGGCAAAAACCGTGCCGAGTGGGTGGTGGCATCCGTGATTTAAAAACTGCCAAAGCTTATTTAGCCGCAGGAGCAACCAAAATCATTTTAGGTACTTCATCAAGTAGCGATTTTGTTAAGAAATTGCCAAAAAATTCTCTTATCTTTGCTATTGATGCCAAGGGTGATTACCTTACGACCCATGGTTGGCAACAAACTAATGATGCAAAAATTGTTGATATTATTCCAGAATTGGCACAAAACTGCGGTGAATTTCTCTACACCCAAGTCAAAAATGAAGGCATGATGGGCGGCATTGATAAGGTCAGAATTGAGCAAGTTATTAAAGCTTCGCCTATTCCTGTGACGGTTGCTGGTGGCATTTCCAGTTACCAAGATTTGCAGTGGATAAATAAAAAAGGCGCCAATTCGCAAATTGGTATGGCGATTTATTCAGGAGCGATGCAATTGGATGAAGCGTTTATGAGCTTGCTTGATTTTGACAAATTGGACTTAATTCCGACCATTGCTCAAGATGCCAAAACAGGCAAAGTCTTGATGATGGCGTACTCCACTAAAGAGTCTTTGCAATTGGCATTATCGCAAAGAACTGGCACGTATTTTTCACGTTCTCGCCAAGAATTATGGACCAAAGGTTTAACCAGTGGCAATACCCAGAAACTCATTCATGTTGATGTCGATTGTGATGGTGATACGCTTTTGTTCCAAGTCGAACAAGATGGCAATGCCTGTCATTTTGAGCGTTACAGTTGTTTTGCTAGTCAGAGCAAAAACTATTCATTGAACTATTTGGATGAAATCTTTGAAACGCGTCTTGCCGAGGTCAATGATAAGCCTTCGTTCACCCAACAATTGTTTGCTAGCAAAGATCTACAAATAGAAAAACTAGAAGAAGAATGCCAAGAATTAATCGAAGCCACCGAACACAACCACGTGCGTTGGGAAGCGGCTGATTTGTTATTTTTTACCCTCGTCATGGCAAAAGCCAAAGGCGTGAGCATCAGCGAAATTGTCAATGATTTAAGGAGCAGAAACAATGAACGATAAAATCATTCAAGCCAAAGACTTCAAACGAGCGGAATTAAAAGACAACCAACACATTAAAAAGACGGTTGGCGAAATATTAAATGACATTCGCACAAATGGTGACAAAGCAGTCGATAGCTGGAGCCAGAAGATTGATGGACAAAAAGGCAAACCCATAACCCTCAAAGCTTTTGCCGATTATCGCTTAAAACCTGAACTTGCCCAAGCCATCCAAAGCGCCCATAAACGCATCAAGGATTTTTCTGAATTTCAAGCAAAAGACCTAAAAAACGACACATTTAACGACGGTTTCGGCGAATTTGGCTACAAATACCAAGCAATTGAGCGAATTGGGGCATATATTCCAGGCGGACGATTTCCGCTGATTTCTACCGCCTTAATGACCATCACACCAGCTAAAGTTGCGGCTTGTGTTGATATTATTGCTTGTTCGCCATCAAACCATCCCGCTTTATTGGCTGCGGCTTCATTGGCCGGAGCAACTCAATTTTTACACTTGGGTGGTGCTCAAGCCATAGGAGCTTTAAGTTATGGCTTTGGTAAAATTAATGCGGTCAATATGATTGTCGGTCCAGGCAATGCTTATGTCAATGAAGCCAAAGCCCAAGTGCAACACCGCACCAAAATAGATACTTTGGCGGGCCCAAGTGAGCTATTAATTTACACCGAAAACCTGCAAAACCCCGAATGGATAATGTTCGATGCCTTAGCACAAGCCGAACACGACCCCAATGCCATCAGCTTGGTTGTCAGCACATCGCTACAGCTGTTAGAAAATCTTTACACCCGTACAAACGCCCATGCGGCGGGACAAAGCTTGATTAAAAACCACCAAATCCTGTTTATTCAATGCGAAAACCACGCCCAAGCGATAGACTTAATCAATCATTATGCTCCCGAACATTTATTGGTAACTGACAGCAATTGCGACATGGATGTGTTCACTAATTACGGCTCTTTATTTATCGGCGAAAACTCAGCGGTTGCTTTTGGCGATTATTGCACCGGCCCCAATCACACCTTACCAACCAACGCAGCAGGCAAAAATTCAGGCGGTTTAAGTGTTCATCAGTTTTTAAAAGTCCTTTCTACCCAAAAAGTCAACAACAAAGGACGAAATGAATTTGCCAAAACTTCAAGTATTTTAGCCCAAGCAGAAGGCTTAAAATTCCACCAAAAAAGTGCCGATATTAGAAAAATTTAAATAGACATCTTTTAAGATCTAAATAAACAAAAAAACTTCATAATTCCAAAAATAAATCACTTAGTTTGTTTAAGGTGATTATTTATGCTTTTATGAGTAAATTATCCACAGATTAATGGATTTCACAGATTTCAAAACGTAAGAATTTGTTTACACTCTCGTCGCTTGACTTGAGATTTGGTGTCAGGCGATGTATTTTGAATATTTGGCTTGGATTTTGTGCTTATGAGCTATTTTCTTGCGGTTTGGGCAGACCTTTTATGTATTTTGTCTGAGAGTTTTGCAGTATTGTCTCATTTTTTCAATCGAACCGATGGCTTTGTAGTATAAATTGTCAAAATCTTTGATTTGTTTGAGCCATGTTTCGGTGTTTAGGCCGAGGAGCTTGTCCGAGAATAGATAATCTATTACAGAAAAGCTGGATTTGTGCTATTTTCCACTTTTCCTCGGTAGGTTTTTATTCTCGGACAAGCTTCTCAGACACGCTCTTAGCGTAACTTGTTGGGAATAAGCAACTTGAAGTTGCCTAGTAATGGCGAGCTGCTTTTTTTCTGTTTTTTTGCTTGTGAAGCGGATGATTTTTGTGCTGTACTTTTAATAGTGGATGCTGCTTGTTTGTGTTCCAGGCTTAAAGCGAGATTTGTGCTACAGGTGGTCACATCTGCTTGAGCACTAAAAAATGACAGTAACAACAGACTGGCTAAAATAATTTTACAGGATTTGATACGCATCGGTTGATTTTAACGCCTTTGCGTGATATATCAACAGAAAAACAGGATTAATGGCAGGTTTTAACGAAAAAATGGTCGAAAAAGAACAAAAAAACACAATATGGTTAACAAATTTTTGTGACTCGCTTCGCATTTTTACCTCTATTATCATGATTCAGATTATTGTTATCATCTATTCTTTGAGTTTTTTGAGCTATGATTGGAACTACGTGAGCAAACTTTCTGTATTGTCTCTTATGTCGCAGTTGGTTGGTTTGGTTGTGCTTATTGTTTTGTGCAAATTGCAAAACTTTTTTAACCGCATGAATGTGATAAAAGGCATTGTTGTTATTACCTTATTTGTTATTCTGTTGACCAGCATCATTGCCCAAAGTATTGGCAGGCTTGATTTGCAATTGACTTTTCATCTTTTTGAGAACCAAATTGCAATCAATATGCTGAATGTCAAGCTGTCACTTTCAACCGTCTTAATATGCTGGGCCTTAATTCGTTATTTCTATATTCAAGACCAATGGCACCAACAAATTGAAAAGCTCGCCGAAGCCAAACTCAACGCTTTGCAAGCACGCATCAAGCCTCATTTCTTATTTAACAGCCTTAACTCTATAGCTTCTTTAATCAGCTTAGATGCGACCAAGGCAGAAAAAGCTATTGTCGATTTTTCTAGTCTGATGCGCAGAACATTTACCCACAAGCAACAATTTATCAGCCTGTCTCAAGAGCTGCTGTGGGTTAGGCAGTATTTATCCATCGAAAAATTGCGTTTAGGGGAACGCTTAAACTACCAAATAGAATGCCCAAAGAAATTGCAATCTATAGAAATACCAGTGCTGTGTTTGCAACCCTTGGTCGAAAATTCGGTTATTCATGGCATTGCACCGATGCCAGAAGGTGGAAAAATACTTGTTGAGGTTAAAGAAAATAAAAACATTTTAAGCATAAAAGTAGAAAATCCGTTTATAATGCATGAATCAAAAAATTCAAACGGCATGGCATTGCGAAACATAAAACAACGATTAGCCTTACATTATGGCAACAAGGCCTTTTTATCACAGGTTGCTAAAAAAGGTATTTTTACAGTAATAATTGGTATTCCTTTATGAAATTTTTAATAGTAGATGATGAGCCTTTGGCTGTTTTACGTTTACAAAAAATGCTACAAAACAATGGCATTAATGACATTATTACCGCCAATTCTGGTCAAAAAGCCATAGATTTGGTAGCAAAATACCACCCACGTGTTATTTTTATGGATATAGAAATGCCAGGCATGACAGGCATGGAGGCGGCAAAAGAAATCAATAATATTTCCAGTGAATCAAAGATTATTTTTTGCACGGCATATGATGAGTTTGCGATTAAGGCTTTTGAATTAAATGCCAGCGATTATCTTCTGAAGCCTGTTGCAACAGAGCGTTTATTACAAGCTTTAGACAAGGTTATAAACAAAAAATCCTCGCAAACCATAAGTTTTCAACATGGTTTAGACTTATTGACCATATCAATTAATGATGTGTATTGTTTTACTTCTGAGGATAAAATCACCTATATGCATTGCCAATACGGTGAAGTTATTATTGATGAATCATTGTTGAATTTGGAAAAGCGTTTTGCCAAATATTTGGTTCGTATTAACCGCAACGCTTTGGTAAATAGTTCCGAGTTGTGCGGTATCCATAAAACCATGACGGGCACTTTTGCCAAACTTGCCAATACTGATTACCAGCCACAAATCTCTCGCCGCAATATTCAACTCATTAAGGAACTCTTATCATGACCAATAAAATCATAACCATTGCCACCCGCAATTCACCTTTGGCATTATGGCAAGCAAAATATGCTGCGGGCTTGATTGAGTCGCATTTTCCACACATTTCCACTCAATTATTACCCATGACCACCAAAGGCGATGAAATATTAGACCAAAGTCTTAATAAAATCGGCGGCAAAGGTTTATTTCTCAAGGAGCTGGAACAAGCCATGCTCGCAGGCAAGGCGGATATTGCCGTGCATTCCATGAAAGATGTGCCAGCAGCGATGCCTAAAGAATTCACCATATGCAGCATTTTCCAGCGGCATGATGTCAGTGATGCCTTTGTTTCAAATTCGTATAATACTCTTGAGGATTTACCAGCTGGTGCCATTGTTGGCACTTCCAGTTTAAGGCGACAAGCGCAGCTTCTGGCATTGCGAAGTGATTTAACGGTAAAACCCTTGCGTGGCAATGTACAAACCCGTTTACAAAAATTAGACTCACAGCAATTCGATGCCATCATTCTTGCCAGTGCAGGTCTAGAAAGATTAAAAATGGACACAAGAATAAAACAAAAATTAACCCCAAAAGCCTGGTTGCCTGCTGTTGGTCAAGGAGCAATTGGCGTTGAATGCCTCAGTTCTCGTATTGACTTGGTTGATTTATTAGCGGAGCTGAACCACGAAGAAACGGCACAATGCGTACATGCCGAACGAGCGATGAATAAACTTTTAAACGGCAGTTGCGCCTCGGCAATCGGAGCATATGCCGAGTTGAAAAAAGGCAATTATGAAATTCATGCCGTAGTTGGCACCGCCGATGGCAAAGTCATTATTCGCCAACAAGCCATAGACCATGACGCAATAGAAGCTGGTACGCAAATTGCGTTTGCCTTATTAGCCGCGGGTGCAATGGATATTTTAGCCATGGCTGATGCATAAAAATTCAACCATCCTCAACACACGAAGTTCCTTACAAGCGGGCATAACACAAGAAGTATTTGCCCAAGCGGGTTATCCTGTTATTAATTTTCCTTGTTTGCAAATCGTAGCAACCAGTGATAAAGATAAAAGTGCGGGTTTGCTGAAAAATACTGAACATTATAATGTGGTTATTTTTACCAGTCAAAATGCAGTTATTTATGCTTTTAAACTCTATCCTAACTGGCGTATTGATGAAAGTTGTCATGTTATAGCAGTGGGCTTAAAAACTGCTCAATGTTTAGAGCAGCAGATTAAAAATTTTATTTGGATGCCTCAATCACAAAATTCACAAGGTGTCATTGAGTTGTTACAAGGTTTAAATAAAGTGCCAAAAATCACCCTCATCACCGCCAAAAATGGCAGAAACCTCATCCAAAACTACGCTAGAGACAACAACATTGCTTTGCAACAAATTAATGTCTATCAGCGAATCAAGCCCAATGTGAACAAAATAAAACTATTAGAACTAGAAAAAACGGAAAAATTAATCATCTTAGCCACCAGTGTGACTATTGTTAAAAACCTCATCAGTTTATTACCCAAGTCTTTGCTGAAAAAAGTCAAAGGGCAAACGCTGTTATGTGCATCCAGTCGCATCAGTGATTATGCCAAGCAACAAGGCTTTAGCAACACTAGGAATTGTCACTCGGCAAATCCAGAGAATATGCTCAAATTTCTTTCAATTTAATATTATTTTTGCTATTGTGTAAGTTGATTTTGACAACAGGAAAAAAAATGTTAGTGAGTAATTTAGAAATTATCTTCGGTAAAAAAATTCAAAAACATCTTGGCTTGGTGCAAGGCAGTTCGGTCAGAGCCAAACATGCTGGTCGAGACATTATGGCGGGATTGAAAAATCTGGTAGGTGGCGAGCTCAAAGGTTATACCGAATTATTACAGGAATCACGTAAAGAAGCAACGGACAGAATGGTGGCTCAAGCCCAATCCATCGGTGCCAATGCGGTACTCAATGTCCGCTATTCAACCTCCAGCATTGCCGCTGGAGCTGCGGAAATCTATGTTTATGGCACGGCGGTCGTCATTTCTGAATAACAAGGAGAAATAATATGGCACAAATTATTATTGTCATTGTTTTGTTACTCATTGGTGTGATTTTTGGCACTTTAGCTGAGAAAAAGCATTACAAAAAACTCATGAAAAACGAAAGATGGCTGAACCGAATTCCTGCCACCAGCAACCGTATTCCACCTGATGTTCACTACAAACAAGTCTTGGTTTCTGGCAATGTGGTTATTGCCAATGATTATTTCAAAATGTTTGTTGCAGGCTTAAAAGGGCTGTTTGGCGGTTCACTCACGACCTATGAAACCCTCTTAGACCGCGGACGACGAGAAGCCATTGTACGGATGAAAAGAAAAGCTGCCACAGCCAATGCAGAACTCATCATTAATGTAAAGTTAACCACTGCCAATTTAATTATTTCCAAAGGTAACACCTCTGGTGCGTTGGAAGTTTTTGTTTATGGAACAGCTTTGGTGCCAATAAAGGCAAGCTAAAGCCGATGCAATATGAAAACCCGCAGCCACAAGAAGGCATAAATGTTGGCAAACGCAGTCCACTTATCGACTTTTTTGTTTTGGTGGTAGGCACTTTTGTTGCCATTGCCATTATTACCTTTGTTCTGAGCTTGCTTGCGGGTTATATTGCCAAACACATTCCTTTTTCTGTTGAACAAAGTTTCTCTGCTCCTTTTGAAGAAGTCGATACCTATCAAGAAACTGAGAAAACGATTTATTTAGCTAATTTGGTCAAGAAAATTGCCACATGCTCTGATTTGCCAAAAGAAATCACAATAAAATTTCATTACCAACCAAGTGATACGGTCAATGCATTTGCGACTTTAGGTGGGAATATTTTGATTTTTCAGGGCTTGATTGACGAAGTGGACAACGAAAACCAACTCGCCATGATTATTGCTCACGAAATTGCCCATGTGAAAAACAGGCATCCGATTCAAGCCATTGGACGAGCTGTTGTCCTCGGCATAAGTCTTTCTCTGATTTTTAATAATACACCAAGCAATCCATTGCAAAATTCTGGCTTACTCACTGTTTTGTCCTTCAATCGCAGCATGGAAAGTCAAGCAGATGAAGATGGTTTGTCCGCATTACAACGCTGTTATGGTCATATTCAAGGAGCACAAGCCGTGTTTGAAAAGTTTGAAAAAATGCAACTCAAACAACACAATCAACCCTTGCCGTTTTTATCAACACATCCTTTAAATGCCGATAGAATTGCCTCAATCCAACATCTTGCCGAACAAAACCACTGGTCTTTAACTGGGAAAATCAGCCAGTTCCCAGATGGAATTAAGCTCAAATAAATTTATAGTTCTTCGCCACAACGTCGGCAATAAATAGCATTTCTGGTATGACCTTTGAGATTGCAGGTGGTGCAGACCCGTGCTTTATCACGAATACGCTTTGATTCTTTATTAAACTCAGCTGCGAAAATGCCTGTTGGTACCGCAATGATTGAATAACCTGTCAACATTATCAGTGAAGCAATAATGCGACCAAAAACCGTATGCGGTGCAATATCACCATAACCCACTGTGGTTAAGGTCACTACGGCCCAATAAATGCCATCAGGTATGCTGTTAAAACCATTTTCTGGACCTTCTATTAAATACATAATCGAGCCAAATAAAATCAAAACAGTGATAATGAAAAAGAAAAAAACGAAGATTTTGTGCCGAGAATTGGCTAATGATTGGGTTAATAATTGGGCTTCTTTGGTGTATCTGACTAATTTTAATATCCTAAACACACGTAAAATTCTTAAAATTCGCAGTATTAATAAATGCTGTGCACCGCCAATAAACAGTGATAAATAGGTGGGTAAAATCGAGAGAATGTCAACTATGCCAAAAAATGAAAAAACATAACGCATCGGCCGCCTGATGCTGATGAGGCGAATGATAAACTCAAAGGTAAAAATTATGGTAAAAAACCATTCTAAAATTTTAAACCAACTTCCGTACTGAGCATTAAGTTCGGCGACGCTGTCTAAGATAATGGTTAAGACACTGCCAACAATAAAAACAATTAATAAAATATCAAACCATTTACCTGCCAAAGTATCGGAATGGTAAATAATCTTAAATATTTTTGAACGCCAACTCTTTTTATGCGAATGAGATTCAGGCATTTATTATTCGCGGTCCTCCTGTAAACCAATGCCATCCAGACCCGCAGATAATGTGTTGGCATCGCCACCTTGTGAAAGTTTTATTGCCAAACGGACTTCATTGGAAGAATCGGCATGACGCAGAGCATCTTCGTAAGTAATTTCACCAGCTTGGTACAACTCAAACAAGGCTTGGTCGAATGTTTTCATGCCAAGATTGGTTGATTTCTTCATCAATTCTTTCAGTTTATGAATTTCACCTTTGCGAATATATTCTTTGGCCAACGGTGTGTTGATTAAAATTTCGACGGCAGCTCGACGACCTTTGCCATCGGGTGTTGGTATCAATTGTTGAGCAATCATGGCTCGTAAATTAAGGGATAAATCCATCAGCAGTTGGTCACGTCTGTCTTCAGGGAAAAAATGCAGGATTCTATCTAAGGCTTGGTTGGCGTTATTGGCGTGCAAAGTCGCTAAACAAAAATGCCCTGTTTCGGCAAAAGTAATGGCGTGTTCCATCGTTTCTCTGGTTCGTATTTCACCAATCATGATAACATCAGGGGCTTGGCGTAAGGTGTTACGCAGAGCAATTTCAAACGATTCGGTATCAAGGCCAACTTCACGCTGGGTGATAACACAGCCTTGGTGTTCGTGCACGTATTCTATGGGGTCTTCAATGGTAATAATATGCCCGGTAGTATTGGTGTTTCGGTATCCAATAAGAGCAGCAAGTGAAGTTGATTTACCCGTGCCCGTACCACCGACAAATATCATGATGCCACGTTTGGTTAAAGATAATTCATTTAATATTGGCGGCAAGTTCAAGGATTCAAATGTTGGAATTTTGGTCTCAACACGGCGAATAACCATGCCAACAGCGGCTCTTTGGTAAAAAGCACTGACCCTAAATCGCCCAACAGCAGCAACGCCAATAGCAAAGTTACATTCGTGGGTTCTCTCAAATACTTCTTTTTGTGAAGGCGACATGATGCCCAAAACCAAATCTCTGGCTTGTGATTTTGAAAGCGGCGATTGCGTAATTGGCACAACACGGCCATTTATCTTGATGCTTGGCGGTAAATTTGCGGTGATAAACAAATCGGAGGCTTTTTTATGAGCCATTAGTTTTAGATACGAGTTAAAATCCATGAGATTTCCCCAAATTAATAGTTATTTATGAATCAAAATCTGTCTTATTGGCAGCTTTTGCTCGGGCAGCTTGTCGTGTCACCACGCCTTTTTTAACCAAATCAAGCAAACATTGGTCAAGTGTTTGCATACCATAACTTTGACCTGTTTGAATGGAGGAATACATTTGAGCCACTTTATCTTCACGGATAAGGTTTCGAATCGCAGGAATACCCACCATGATTTCATGTGCTGCCACACGACCACCGCCCACGCGTTTTAATAATGTTTGGGCAATAACCGCCCGCAAAGACTCTGACAACATCGAGCGAACCATTGGTTTTTCACCAGCTGGAAACACATCAATAATACGGTCAATGGTTTTTGCTGCCGAACTGGTATGCAATGTGCCAAATACTAAGTGACCCGTTTCTGCTGCCGTTAAAGCAAGTTCAATGGTTTCCAAATCACGTAATTCGCCAACAAGAATGATATCGGGATCTTCACGCAGGGCGGATTTTAGTGATTTGCTAAAACTTTGGGTATCACGAAAGACTTCGCGTTGATTTATCAGGCATTTGTTACTGGTGTGCACAAATTCTATCGGATCTTCGATGGTTAAAATATGCCCGTGTTCATTTTTATTAATGTAATCAATCATGGCAGCTAAGGTCGTTGATTTACCTGAGCCAGTGGGGCCTGTTACCAAAACCAAGCCTCGTGGCACGCTGATGAGTTCTTTAAATATAGGAGGACAATTTAAGTCTTCTAACGTGAGAATTTCAGTTGGAATGGTACGAAAAACTGATGCACAGCCACGATTTTGGTTGTAAGCATTGACACGAAAACGAGCCAGTCCAGGAATTTCAAAAGAGAAATCTATTTCCCAGATTTCCTCGTATTCTTTTCTCTGACCATCACTCATGATGTCATAAATCATGGCGTGCAACTCTTTGTGTTCAAGCGGCGGCAAGTTTATGCGGCGAATATCGCCATCAATACGTATCATAGGCGGCAAGCCTGATGACAAATGCAAATCGGAAGCTTTGTTTTTAACTGAAAAAGCCAGTAACTCTGCAATATCCATAAAATCTACCCTTTGTTTATTTTATTATTGATTTTAGTGTATCGCTGTTAAGAAATAATTTCCACAAATATTTATAATTTTCTGCATTTGACTTTGAAGAAGAGCAGGAGGATGCGACTTGGGATTATTGTGCTTTTTGTCTTATGCCTTCTATCGTCACGTGCAGTTCTAAAGTTTGTGAGGCTTTACCTAAATTTCGGTTAATATCGTAATCACTGAGACGGATGGTCATTTTTCCTTCAAAACCGGCACGATAACCACCCCAAGGGTCAACACCTTCTCCGACTTTTTTTATCGCCATTTTTATGGTTTTTGCAACACCATGCAGAGTGAATTTGCCTGTGGCAGTGCCCGTTCCATCTTCGTTAAATTGAATGCTATCGCTGACAAAGGTGGCTTTGGGGAAATTATCGGTATCCAATAATCTTTTATCGCGAATATGTGCGTCACGTTCGGCATGATTGGTATTGACGCTACTGGTATCAACCGTCATGGAGATTTTGGCATCATTCGGGTGTTTGGCATCATAACTAAACGTGCCATCAAAACGATCAAATCGTCCCATTAACCATGATGTACCAAGATGAGAGATTTTAAATTGTACAGCGGCATGCATGCCCTTGGTGTCAATTTTGTATTCTTTGCTCAGTGCTAATGTTGTTATTGTCAATAACAGTAAGGTGAAGATTATTTTTGTTTGTTTCATTTCATGCCCTCGGTTTAAAAATTCTTATTAATGTTTTGTCTTTGTCGATAAAATGATGTTTTAATGCGGCGAGCATATGTACAGCTGCCAAAATGATAAGCCCTGTGGTGGCAAATTCGTGCACTTCTTCGGCAAATTCTGCCTGAGATTCACCATTGGCTAAAAAGGCGGGAATTTCGAATAAATCAAAAAAACTCACCCCAGCTCCTTCTGCGGTGGAAATCATAACACCACTAAAACAACACACCAAAATTAAAACATAAAGTACAATTTGGAGTGTTTTGGCGGCTAAAAGTTCCTTTTTTGTGTGTGTTGATAACGGTTTGACTTTGGGATTGCTTAATTTCCAAAACAGCCTAAAAAGCCATAAAAAGGCAATAAGCAAGCCAAAACTCTTATGCCACCACGGTGCAATATGATAATAGGTATCATAATAATCCAAATCGACCATGTATTTGCCAAGAATAAACATGGCGATAATAATAAGTGCCATCAGCCAATGCAGGAGGATAGCAATCATACCAAAATTTTGTGTTGTGTTTTTTAGGTTCATTTCTTAAATTTGTGTTTTTGTTTGTATTTGTGTTTGAATGTTTTTGTGGGTCGTTGTGTGCTGTTTTTCACCTGAAAACCTTCGTTGATTTCGTAACCACGGCGATAAACGCGTTTTATCTTGCTGCCAATAATTCGTTCAATCCTGCGTAATGCCGCCTGTTCATTCGGTGCGACAAAAGAAATAGCCGTGCCCGTGTTACCCGCTCGACCTGTGCGACCAATACGATGAATATAATCTTCTGCTAAAAATGGCAAGTTATAATTGATAACAAAATCCAATCCAACAATATCCAATCCCCGAGCGGCAACTTCAGTGGAAATTAAAACTTGTAACTTAGCCGATTTAAAATCTGCCAAAGCACGGCGGCGAGAACCTTGGGATTTATCACCATGACACAAGGCAGCTTTGACTTTTTTCTGTTTCAAAACCAGTAACAAATCATCTGCTTGGCGTTTGGTGCTGGTAAACACCAAAACCTGAAACCAATTGTGTTCATGTAGCAAGTCCATAAACAATTTAATTTTGCGTTCTTCGTCAACGGGATAGATAACATGTTGCACCGTTGATGCGGTG
>CAZQMH010000041.1:0-14401 GCA_964594435.1 uncultured Alcanivoracaceae bacterium | reverse complement strand
GGTCATTTGTCCCACCACTTCCATTTTTTGTGCTTCACGTAATTGTTGTTCTTTTTCTATGGTCAAAGACATTTGATTTTTAAGGTCTTTGGTGCGTTTCTCCACCTCTTTTAACAAAAACTTTCGTGATTTTTCTTCGCTTTCGAGTTCTCTTTTCTGTACCGCTTTCAATTCCTTGGTTTTTTCTGCTATTAAACGCGATAATTTTAAGTTTTCACGCTTATGCATCATTTCACGCATGAAATTATTAAGAATATACAACAATATTAAGACCACGCTGACCAGCGAAATAAACCATGCTCGTTGATAAAAATAAGGCATGACCGTAAAGCTGTACTGACTGTTTTCTGAGCTTTGCCAATCACTGTTTGAGGTTCGTGCTTGCACTTTAAAGGTGTAGTTGCCAGGTTTTAAATCAATATAGGTGATGCTATTTTTGCGGTCATACGGATGCCAATCTTTATCAGAACCAAGCATTTGGTAGCGGTATTTTATGGGCAATAACTGATTGGTTGCTAATGAAGTAAAGGAAAATTCATAAGAACGTGTATCAGGCGACCATCTTTTTGGGGCATCCATCAGCGTGTATTTTTTTTCGGCGATGCTTATGCGGTTGAGTTTGAGCTGTTTAATGGTGGTTTCCGTTGCTCTTTGGCTTTTTTTCGGGTCAAGAATAAGAACCATGTCCTTGCAAGTTAAATTGAGGTTGTGATTTTTGTCAAAAGTGATGGAACTGTGTCCACTGTTACATTCTGAATAATCAACACTGGGCATGGGAATCATTTCATAAAACAATTTTAATGCCTCATTGTATTGTTCAAACCAATGGCTTTTAATTCGCATGATGCCATTTTCTGTTAGAACAATAATATTTTTATAGGCATCCACTTCAATGGTGTAAAACGTCAGGTTTTTTAACATTTCGTCTAATTGGTAGCTTGTTTTTTTATTGTTTTGAATTTTATTAATCACATTGTCTTTTTGATTAATAGACCACAGCGTTTTGGTGGATTTGTCGTAGGATACCAGTAAATTGTTTTTATCTAATAACTTTGTGGCAGCATTTTGACTCAACTTATCATCTTCAAAGATGTAATTATTTTTATCACTGATTAACAAAAGCTGATGGTTGCCCAACTCTACCATCGTTCTGCTGCGTTCATTATTTGGTAATTTAAAGGGCAAAAAGTTTGCATCCGTAATGAGATTTTTGACAAACAACCCTTTGTTTGTGCCAACCCAAAGCCTGTTTTTATCATCTTTTAATAGAAAATAATAACTAAAAGCTCCAATTTCATCAATAATTTGGAGATTTTTTCCTTGCCCATCAAATTTCACCAAATTTGTCCGAAATGCCACCCAGATATTGCCGTTTAATCCTTCGGCAAGATCATTAACAGCGGGTGATTCGATGTTATTAAGCTCTATTTTCGTTTCGGTACCAGACTGAAAATAGGTCAAACCTTCAAAACCACCAATCCATTGTTTGCCATCTGAGGCAGAGAGAAAAGCATTGGGGTTGACCTGGGTATTGATAACACAAAACTCGGTTGGCTTTAAGCGAAATAAACCTCTAGACCATGTACCAAACCAGATATTGCCAAATTCGTCTTCGGCTAGACCTCTGATTCGTATTTCGTGATTGTCTTTGAAATTGACTTCTTTGAGTACACCAGCCTGAATAAGATAAATTCCATAATTGGTTGCTATCCATAGATTGTGCCGTGAATCTTCAAAAAACTTGCGTATGCCAGGTAATTTTTCTAATAATTTATAAGGTCTTAGTTTATTGTTTTTTTGTTCAAAAACACCGTGATTGGTATCAATCAACAACGAACCATCGGTACGCGAAAAGATAGAATAAACCACCGTATTTTTGTCTTCAAAATAATATTGTTCAGTGATTTTACCCGCTTCATCAAGCACAGCAACACTGCCCAAAGCTCCAACCAATACTAAATTAGAATGGGGCGAATAACTCATCGCCGTCGCTTTTAATGGTATTTTTATTTGAATAGGTTTATTGTTAATAACCTTATAGACCTGTTGATTGGTGATAAACCACAACTGAGCTTTTTGAGTGACGATAAAACTACTGTACAAATTAAAAGTAATGGGCTTGTATATTTCAAGAGCATTTTCTTGCTTAAAATTTACCAATCCAAAACGATTGACACCCCAAACTTGGTTATCAAAGGTCACTTGTAAACGGCTGATACTGGAGGTATTGAGCTGCGATTGGTAAGGGTATGCATCAGAGAAATTTAAACCATCAAATTTTTTTATCCCTGCACTGGTAGCCAGTATGAGTTCTCCATTTATATCAAATACCACATCGCCTATGACCGTTTTACCAAAATCATTTTCCACTTCCCAATTGCTCACATGATAATTAACAATAGGCAAGTGTTCTGTAGCCAGCAATGGCAAGGCAAATCCTAAAAGCAATAAGCACAAAAGCCTGTATTTGTATGGGTTCATGTTTCCAAAAATGATTATAATAATACTATGAGTTGCTATTATATATTATTTCTAACTGCCAAGGTATATAATGATTGTAAATAACTATTGAGAACATTTTAACCCAAATTCTGATAGAGAATCGCAAAATAGTGCAATCTGATTGTGATTTCCATATCAGGATTTGGGTTTTAAACGTCATAGTGCTATGCTATCATCAACAAATTAAAAACAAAACGAGCTAACGTGTCAAAAGATTACCTATTTCACCACCGAAATTCACCAATTTTATTTTCCATACCGCATGATGGCAGCTTTATTCCTGAGGATATTGCTAAAAACATGCATGATTTTGCCCTTGCCACACCTGATAGGGATTTTTTTGTGGCACAACTGTTTAGTTTTGCCAAAGATTTTGACATCAGTCTACTGAAAACCAATATTTCACGCTATGTCATTGATATGAACCGCCCACAAGACAACCAACCATTGTATGCAGGACAATCAGGTACACAGCTTTGCCCTACTACCAGTTTTAACAACCAAGAACTGTACAAAACCAAACCCTCAAACACGGAAATTAACCGCAGAATTCAAAAGTATTGGCAACCCTATCATCAAATTATCCAAGATAAGTTAGAGGTCATCAAGCAACAGCATGGTTTTGCTATTTTGATTGATTGCCACAGCATAAAATCACAGGTTCCACGTTTTTTTAGTGGTCGCTTAGCTGATATAAATATTGGCACCAATGATGGTACAAGTTGTTCAAAAAAATACAGGGCAGCCTTTAAAAAAGTTCTGGAAAGTCAAAAAAAATACAGCTATGTTTTCGATGGTCGATTTAAAGGCGGTTACATCACCCGACATTATGGGCAAGTCCACAACAACATTCACGCCATACAAATCGAATTAGCCCAAATCAATTACCTCGATGAAAACAACAACCGTTACTGTGTAGAAAAAGCCGAGCAACTCAAAACATTATTAATCCGTATGGTTAATGCATTATCCCAAATCCCGATAGAGAAACGTGAATTATAGTGCAATCAATTGGTGCGTATAGCCAATCAATAAAATTAGCAGTCACCTTATTGATAATAAGACATTTTCTTGGTTTGCTGGACGTGCTAAGGGGTTGTGCTATAATCGTGTTTTTTTTATATCGGGATTTGGGATTATGCTAAAGTTTAATCAACTCAGCCTGCGACGTGGCAACAAGCAATTGTTCCAGGATGTGACTTTAACAATTAACCCAAAGGTAAAAGTCGGCATAACAGGAGCCAATGGTACAGGAAAGACCAGTTTATTTAAGCTAATCTTAGGGCAATTGCAAGCAGATACAGGTGATTTGTATGTCTCAAACAAGCTCGTACTTGCTCATGTGGCACAAGAAATGCCTGATTGTGACAAGTCGGCACTAGATTTTGTTTTGGATGGTGATGCAGAATTTAGACAACTAGAAGAGGCTATTGTAAAGGCAGAAAAAACCGAAAAGCACGATAAATTATCAAATCTTTATGACCACATGCAACATATTGATGGCTACAGTGCCAACGCCAGAGCCGCAAAATTGCTCAACGGCTTAGGTTTTAGTAACGCCCAAGAAAATCATCAGGTCAATACTTTTTCAGGTGGTTGGCGAATGCGTTTGAATTTAGCCCAAGCCTTAATGTGCCGTTCGGACATATTATTGTTAGATGAACCAACCAACCATCTGGATTTGGAAGCGATTATTTGGTTGGAATCGTGGCTCAAAAACTACACCGGCATTGTGTTATTAATCTCGCATGACCGTGACTTTCTTAATGCTGTTTGCAATCAGATTATTCATATAGAAAACCAACGACTCAGCCAATATACGGGCAATTACGATAGTTTTGAAAAAATTAGAGCCGAAAAACTCGCCCAACAACAATCGCAGTATGAAGCACAACAACGACAAATGTCGCATATGCAAAAATATATTGATAGGTTTCGTTACCAAGCCACCAAAGCCAAACAAGCCCAATCACGTATAAAAGCACTGGCACGCATGGAAGTCATCAGTGCTGCACAATTGGATTCACCTTTTAATTTTAGTTTTCAAATTGAAGGATTTATTCCGCAACAACTGATCAAGATTGAACACGCCGATGTCGGTTATGACGACCTCATTATTTTACAAAATACCGAATTACTTATCCAAAAAGGTGACAAAATAGGCTTGCTTGGCTTTAATGGTGCAGGAAAATCAACCTTAATTAAACTTCTCGCCCAAGAGCTTATCGCTCAAAGTGGTGAAATTCATTGTGCCAAAGAACTAAAAATAGGCTATTTTGCTCAGCACCAAATCGAACAATTACACCTTGATTGCAGCCCCATAGAACATTTGAAACAATTGGATAAAAACCTTTCAGAACAAGCCGCACGTAACTTTCTTGGTGGTTTTGATTTTCATGGCGACATGGCAGAGGGTGCCATCACTCACTTTTCTGGCGGCGAAAAAGCACGGCTGGTACTGGCATTAATTGTTTATGAAAAACCCAATTTATTATTGCTAGATGAACCAACCAACCATCTTGATATAAAAATGCGTCATGCCATTAGCGTGGCATTACAAGGATTTGAAGGTGCCATGATTTTGGTTTCCCATGACCGCCACCTACTGGCAACAGTCACCGACAAACTCATGCTTGTTGCCGATGGCAAGGTCAAAGACTTTGCTGGAGACTTACAGGATTATTACCAATGGGCGAATGAAAAAAGGCGTGAAAAACTCACAAATTTAGCCAACTCGAAACCTCAAACCAATTCAAAAAAACAACAACGCCAAGCAACAGCCGCCAAAAGACAACAACAAAAACCCCTGCGACAAAAACTACGCTCCACAGAAAAACAATTAGAAAAACTACAAAAGAAAATCGCTCACAATCAAGAAAAACTCACAGAGGAAGATATTTATGAAAGCCAAAACCAAGCGACCTTAAAAAAAATAACCATCCAACAAGCAGAATTAACTAACGAAATCGAACAACTTGAAGAACAATGGTTCACTCTCAGCCAGCAGCTCGAAGACAATTAAGAATGGTCATTTCATACAAGTGTTACATTTACAGTTAGGCAATACATGGAAATAAAAATTGACCATTACAGGTTTAATCAAAAGGAACCTCAGAGTACTGTCTGACAAGGGCGATGGCGGAGTTGCCGCGAAATAAAAGAGCGTATTTTGTGTAAATAAATTGCTCCATTTGTACCATCACTTGGGCTTGAAACCATTGGCTTTTTACATCAAACAATTCATCCAGTTGATTTTCGGCATTTAAATTATAAAATTGTATCGCTGGTTGTTGAAAAAATTCTTGCAGCGTTTGGTAAGCAGCATGCCCATCTTGGTAGAGCAATAAAGCATCTTTTTTTTGAATTTTATCATCAATGGCTAACAACAATAAAGTCGATGCCGTATTGACATTGAGTTTGCTTGGACGATTACCAATAACGGCAGTCACGGTTACGAAATTCTTTAATCTTTGGTAGGTTTTTTCATCAACGCCATCAATTAGCCTCAATTCGGTTATGTCAAATAAGGCTTGCGAGGCACTTCGGTAAGCAGGATTTTTACTGAGATACACGGCATCTTCTGCTCCATTGGGTCGAGGAATATTATCGGCATCCATCCAGTCGATAATTTTATCAGCCAATGAAACATCCATCTGTAATTTTTCAAGGATGCGAAGAAAATACTGGTAGCTTGCAGCATGCACTTGACCGTTGATGAGCAGATTATTGAGGTTGAATTTTGCACTCAAATCCGTTAACTTGCCAGATAATGTGGCGTCTTGTGTTTGAATACCAGCTATGGTCTGATTCCATGCCTCGTCATTGGTGTCAACTGCTGAATTTTCCTCAAAATCCATCCGCAGCACATCTTTTGCCCATAAAACCATGCCTTTGGCATATAAATTCGATTGATACGCCGAACGATTGTTCTGGGTTCTGGCTATATCCAAAGTGTTTCTAAACCAAATTTCTGTTGCCAGCAAGGTTGCTATCGTGACCACTAGCAATGTTATAAATAAGGCGATGCCACGTTGTTTTTTTATTTTTATCATCGCCCTGCTCGTAATTTATATTGCAAAGAGTTTCGGTTATCAAACATGATAGTAATCAAAATGAAACGTAATGGCATGGTGCTATTTTTTGTCAACGGCCAGTTTCGTGATTCTACGCCATTGCTGGCAACATAGCTGATATTAAAATCTGCCACATCCTGCAAATACTGCCTTTTTTTCCATTGTGGTAAACTTGCTGCATCAACATAGTCGATTGATTCACGGAACAGTTGAGCATCTTGCACATACCATTTGACACGTTGCAAATCACTTTTTTGTTGTAAAAAGGGGTTATTGTTGCCATTACGGGTAAAACTAAGGCTTGTGAAACGTCCAACCACCGCCGGTAGCGTTGCACCAAATTCATTTTTTACGGTGCGTGGAATAATGGCATGGATATCGTCACTTAACTGGCGTGAAAATAACATTTCAAGACGGCTATCATCGGCTACTTTGTCGGTGTGGATTTTTGCTTCTATAAGTCCATTAAGTGCTGCATAGGCAATTGCAGAAATAACAACCATCAAAGTCATCGCAACCAATACTTCCAACAAGGTCATCCCCAAATGGTTCTTTCTCAATGCCATTTGAAACCTGTTAATTGGGCTTGTGCATAGTGAAAATCTGCATCACGACTGACCAAAACTTGCATTTTGTAAATGTGCTCATTATTGGTTTCCTCTAGCGTTAATTGCCAATTCCATAGCGTCTCGCCATTTTTTTGTTGCCCATCAATAACACCAAGTTTTAATGGTGAAGAGCTGTAGTTTTCCAGTATATTGTTGGCAATTATCAGTGCTCTATTTTTTTCACGTAATTGCAACAATGTTTCGGCACGGCGAGAGCCAACGGTAATGATGGCGGTCAATGCTACGGTCAAAATGAGCAGACTTATTAACACTTCAAATAAAGTAAAGCCTAAATTAGTGTGTTTGCTTTTCATCTAACCACTTGCTGCTAATTTGCCAAAACTCTTTCCTTTGCAATTGGTAATGGTGCTGTAAACTCGCATCACTTATTGTTAGTGTAAAATCAGACAATTGCCCAGAACTATCGCACATAACTTGTGGGTTTTGTGGTAATTCATCCGTTAACACAACACTTTGCCCATCAATCTGCAATTGCAATACGCTACCATCTGTAAGTTCTTGATAATATTGAACTTTATCGGTATCGAGCATTTGCCATTGCTGATTAAAAAACTGCGAGAATGTGTAGCCATTATTGCTGAATTTTACGCCAAAGGGTCGGTTCACAAAAGTCGCTTGATCACAGGCATAATTCATCAGGCTTTGCAGTATTTTTCCGTGTTGTTGCAAGTTACGTTCCACCGAACCTGAACTTACCATCTGCACACCCATGACCGTCAGAACAGAGACAATAACCACAACCACCAGTATCTCTATTAACGTGAAACCTTGAGCTTGAGAAAAACGCATCAATTTCTCTGTTTTTTACCAATTGCCAATATCGGCATTGTCGCCATCGCCACCTGGCTGACCATCTTTACCAAAAGAATAAATATCTATCGCACCGTGATTGCCTGGATTAAGGTATTGGTAATCATTACCCCACGGGTCTCTCACCATTTTTTCCATGTAACCGCCTGGTTTCCAATTTTTTGCCAAAGGTTGCCCTGCGGGTTTGGATACTAATGCTTGTAGCCCTTGAGATGTTGAAGGGTAAGAAAAGTTGTCCAATTTGTACATGCTAAGAGCTGTTTTTAAGTTCTGGATATCTGATTGGGCACGGGCAACACGGGCTTTTTCTGGCTGGTCTAAAAACTGTGGCACTACAGCAATTGCCAAGATGCTTAAAATTACCACAACGATAAGAATTTCGATTAAGGTAAAGCCTTGAGATTTTTTATTTTGCATGGTTGTTTAAAGTATAAAAAAAGAAATTATAACCGAAATAAAGAATTAAACCGAATTTTTTATTAACTTTCCCAATAGGCTGGGATTAATAAGACAAAAATAGTAAAGATTTCCAACCTGCCAAAAATCATCGCCAAAGATAATACCCACTTACTGCCATCAGCCAAATCAGCCAAATTTACACTAGCAGTACCCATTGCAGGTCCAATATTGGCAATGGAAGAAAGTACGGCAGTACCAGCGGTGGTTAAATCTTCATTAAAGAACAACAATACCATGGTGAAAATTGCGGTAATAAAAATAAACTGGAGCATGAAAGCAGCGACCGAATCTAACACCCTATAGTTTACGGTCTTGCCATCAAGCTTTATGATGAATTTTCCATGTGGATGTATCAAACGATATAATTCACGAAAACTTAATTTTGTCAGCAAAACCACACGTATCATTTTAATACCACCAGAAGTTGAGCCTGCACAAGCTCCCATTGTTCCAAGCAGAATTAATAAAAAAGGCACAATATTTGGCATTTGTGCGACATTTGTGGTTGTAAAGCCAGTTGTGGTCATCATCGAAACCACCTGAAACAGGCTGTGACGAATAGATTCATACAAAGTTGGAAAACTCGATTGCCAAACCAATACTAAGCTAATTAAGATTGTTGCTCCAATAACAACAAAAACATAACTGCGAATTTCGGTGTCATTAATATAGGGTTTCAGAGAGGCAGAACGCCACGCCACAAAATGTGAGGCGAAATTAATTCCAGCAACAAACATAAAGATTACCGAAATGAGTTCAATAACAGAATTATTAAAAAATGCCATCGAATCATCATGTGGTGACATACCACCTGTTGAAAGTGTCGAAAAAGCATGTGCAATGGCATCAAAAACATTCATACCAGCCATAAAATAAGCCAATGCACACATGGCAGTAATACCCAAGTACAAGTACCACAAGGTCTTGGCTGTTTCAGTAATGCGAGGTGTTAGTTTTTGGTCTTTCATTGGGCCGGGTGTTTCGGCTTTAAACATCTGCATACCACCAATTCTTAACATCGGCAAAATAGCAATTGCCAAGACGATGATGCCCATGCCACCTAGCCATTGTAATAGTTGACGATAAAACAGAATAGAATGTGGCAACTCATCCAAATGGTTAATAATGGTCGCTCCAGTTGTGGTGAGGGCAGAAACTGCCTCAAATACACAATCAACTGCCGACAGCTTTAATGATTGAGCAAAATACAAAGGAATAGCACTGCTAAAACCAATAATTAACCATGACAAACCCACAACAATAAATCCACTGCGGATTTTTAAATCCGAATTTGCCTTGCGGTAGGTAAATAAAATAATCGAACCGAGTAAAAACAAAAAAGCAAATGCTGCCAAAAAAGGTTGAATATCACCATCTTGATAAATCATACCAATACCAATGGGCGGCAACATAATTAAGCTCGAAATAATCAACAACAAGCCAATAATACGGAGAACAGTTCGGCTTAATTTGGGGCTTTTTTCTCTTTTTACCTGTGAATTATCATAATAATTCATTGTTAAAAGGGCATACCACCAGGAGGCATTTTACCACCAAGGCGTTTCATCATTCGCATCATGCCTTTGCCTGAAAACTTCTTCATCATTTTTTGCATTTGGTTAAATTCTTTGAGCATACGTGTCACATCCTGAATGGTATTGCCAGAACCCAAAGCGATGCGTCGTTTGCGTGAACCTTTAATCAACTGAGGGAATTTTCGTTCTTTTTTGGTCATGGAGTTAATGATGGCTATTTTTTTGTCCGTCATTTTGTCATCCAGTTGGTTTTTAGCAGCCTCGGGTAATTTATCCATACCAGGAATGTTAGGCAACTTTTCCATCATGGCACTCATACCACCCATATTTTGCATTTGTTCCAACTGTTCCTTAAAGTCAATTAAGGAAAATTTTTGCCCTTTTTTAACTTTTTGGGCAAGTTTATCGGCTTTTTTCTTATCAACCTTGCGTTCAATTTCCTCAACCAAAGTCAGCACATCACCCATGCCCAAAATACTGGAGGCAATTCTATCAGGATGAAACGGCTCTAGGGCTTCCATTTTTTCACCAACACCCATAAATTTAATGGGTTTTCCAACGATTGTGCGCACCGACAAAGCAGCCCCGCCACGTGCATCACCATCAACCTTGGTTAAAATAACACCCGTTAAATCCAAAACCTCAGCAAAAGCCTTAGCCGTATTGGCAGCATCTTGTCCAGTCATCGCATCAACCACAAACAATGTTTCAACAGGTTTAATACCATCTTGCAAACCTTTTATTTCAGCCATCATGGCATTATCAACCGCCAAACGACCCGCCGTATCCACAATTAAGACATCAAAAAAGCCTTTTCTTGCCGCTTCTATAGCCTTTTTACCAATAGCAATCGGTTCTTCAATAACTGAGGAGGGCTGAAAAGTTGCTCCAACTTGCTCGGCAACCGTTTGTAATTGTTCAATGGCAGCAGGTCGATAAACATCGGCACTCACCAGCATGACCTTTTTACGTTCACGCTCAATCAGGTATTTGGCTAATTTTGCACTCGATGTTGTTTTACCAGCACCTTGCAATCCCGCCATAAGAATGACCGCAGGCGGTTGTGCTGATAAATTCAACCCTTCACTTTGGGCTCCCAGCGTTGTGGTCAGTTCTTCCTTGACGATTTTTATTAAGACTTGGTCAGGTTTTAAACTGGTCAAAACATCTTCACCAATGGCACGTGTTTTTACTTGTTCAATAAAGCTTTTTACAACAGGCAACGCCACATCAGCCTCTAGCAAAGCCACTCGAACTTCACGCAGTGCCTGCTTGATATTATCTTCGCTTAAAGTGGCTTGACCTTTTAGGCGTTGTATCGATTTTGCTAAGTTGTCTTTTAAATTATCAAACATGATTTCTTTCACTTGGTATTTTATCAATCGTTCATTATAATACTTCCTATGATAAATTCACAAATAAAATTTTAATGACAGCCCTAATTATCAGCACTTGTGTACTTTATAGTTTATGGCTATTGCCCAAAAGCACCATCAAAATCCCTCAGCTTATGGGATTTTTGGCTTGGATTTCACAGGCAATAATTTGTTACCACAGCTTATTTGATGCCAATGGCTGGAAACTCACGCTGGTGAATGCGGTTTTATTGGTCTCTTGGCTCTCGGTTATGATTGTTTTTTGGTACAAATTAACCAGTCTTTGGGTCAAGTTGCCATTGGTATTTTTCGTGCTACTATCTTTAATAATAATTTACTTTAATTTATTATCAGAACCAATTGATTATAAAAGATTTTCATGGCAGTTGGATTTGCATATTAGCCTTTCTATGCTGGCCTATTCCATCCTTGTTGTTGCCACACTCTTCGCCCTTTCCTTGTATTCCCATATAAAAATGATTAAGAACAAACCTTTTTCTGTTGGTTCTGGTCTGGTGCCCATTGTTGAGGAAGAAAAAAAGTTATTCCAGCTTGTTTTCTTGGGCTGGTTGGTTTTGACCACATCGCTGTTATCAGGTGTGATTTTCATAGAAAACTTTATGCAACAACATCTTGGGCACAAGGTAGTATTTTCCTTACTTGCTTGGCTGGTATTTGGTAGCATAATTTTGGCACGATTAACCCGTGGTTTACGCGGAGAAAAATTGATTGTCACCACCATATTTGGCATGTTATTTTTAGCCTTAGGTTATCTTGGCAGTAAAATTGTTATAGAATTTATCCTATGAACGAAATACCCCTGAGTATATTATTGAGTATTTTGGTTGTTTTGGTGTTCCTTTCGGCTTTTTTTTCCAGTTCCGAAACCGCACTGATGACCTTGAATCGTTTAAAACTCAAAAACAAAGCCAAAACCAGTAAATCAGCCAGGCTGGCACAAAAACTTTTAGAAGAACCCGATAAATTAATCGGTTTAATTCTGATTGGCAATAATTTTATTAATATTGCTGCCTCTACCATTGCCACCATAACTGCATTTAAGATAGCCGCAAACACCAATATATCACCCGAAGCCGCAGCGGCTTATGGCACCATGTTATTGACCTTGGTCATTCTTATTTTTGCCGAAGTAACACCAAAAACCTACGCCGCCTTGCACCCTGAACGCATCGCCTTGCCAGCGGCATTTATTCTTACGCCTTTGCTTAAAGTTCTTTATCCTTTGGTATGGGTCACAAATATTATGACCAATGGCATCTTGCGATTACTCGGTGTGCCCAAAGAAATTGCCGAACAAGCCTTATCACGCGAAGAATTACGTACTTTAGTTATTGAAAACCATAACCTCAGTCCTGATAACAAACACAAAATGATGATTAATGTCTTGGATTTAGAACACATAACCGTGGCTGACATTATGGTGTCTCGGCATGAAGTTGTTGGCATTGACATAACAGATGATTGGCATGATATTCTACAACAACTGGTTGGCACTTATCTAACCCGCTTACCCGTCTATGAAGAAGACATTAATAAAGTGATTGGCATTTTGCATATTCGTACCATTTTACCGCAACTCGCCCAAAAAAAACTCGATTTAGATGGTCTGCGTCGCGTGTTAAGAAAGCCCTATTTTGTACCAGAAACCGTCAATTTAACCACCCAACTAAAAGAATTTCAACGCAAAGAACGCCGCATGGGCTTAGTGGTGGATGAATACGGCGAAGTACAAGGCTTGATTACAATTGATGATATTTTAGAAGAAATTGTCGGTGAATTCACCTCAGAACCGAAAAATCGTGGACGCCACATCATTAATAAAGGCGACAACAAATACTATATTGATGGACGCATTCAAATACGTTCTTTAAACCGCAGACTGCAATGGAATTTACCCTTAGATGAAGCCAGCACATTAAGTGGCTTAATTACCGAACAACTGGGCAACTTGCCCAATAAAAAAACATGTCTACAAATAAAAAACTTTCGCATCACTATTTTGAGCGTTAATGAAGACAACGTCATCAATAAAGTCATGGTCGAAGTTCTGCCCCAAGCAGAAACAGGCGACTAAGCATTCAGTATAATTAACAAAAACCAACTGGGAAAAAACTTATGAAACACTATTCCATGTACAAAACTATAAAGGTAGAAACCGATAAACGTGGCATCAGCTTTGTCACCATGACACGAGCAGATGTGCATAATGCTTTTAATGCCGATATGATAGCAGAACTCACTTCCGCTTTTGATGCATTGGACAAAAATCCTGAAACAAAAATCATCGTTTTGCAATCCCAAGGCGAATCCTTTAGTGCCGGTGCAGATATTAATTGGATGAAAGACATGGTGAATGCGACGCAGGCAGAAAATCAAGAAGACTCTTTAAGACTGGCAGCCTTGTTACGCAGCATTAATTTTTGTGGAAAAACCGTGATTGCTAAAGCACAAGGGCTGGCTCTTGGCGGCGGTGTTGGTTTACTGGCATGTTGTGATATTGTTATTGCCAATGAAAAGGCAAAATTCGGACTAACAGAGGCCAAACTGGGTTTGGTTCCTGCGGTAATATCACCTTATGTTGTTGATGCAATCTCAGCCCGCCATTGCCGCCGCTATTTTCAAACCGCAGAAATATTTAGTGCTCAAAAAGCTTATGAAATGGGTCTGGTTTCAGAACTTTGTGCCATCGAAAACCTGGATGAAACACTAGAAAAACAAATCAAATTTTTGTTATCAACAGGACCAAGTGCCAAAATAATTAGTAAAAAACTGGTCTTATCCGTTGTTTCCCGCACCGTTCCACAACAAAAGAAACTAGACAGTTACACCACACAAGTCATAGCATCAGTGCGCGTATCTCCAGAAGGTCAACACGGTTTAAAGTCATTTTTAGATAAGAAAAAGCCCAAATGGTAAATTACTACTATTTGCCAAGAAAAAACGGAAAATAGCACAAATTCAGCTTTTCTGTAATAGATTATCTATTCTCGGACAAG